>NZ_QSCK01000048.1:0-16115 GCF_003463035.1 Roseburia sp. OF03-24
CCATACACATTTGAAAAAATATTCTGTGTTATTTGGTCTGGCAATTTGCCAAGTAATCCGTATTATGCAATGCAGCAGATAAAAATTCTAGCAATTCCTTAGGATGAATATTAATGATACAGCACATTAGCATTTTAAGCATATTTTCATTCAAGCAAATATCAAAAATTCGCACCTACGCCCCCAGTTTTGAGATGAACCGCCCACCCAAATGGTGTTCATAACCTGACGGCTGGCATCTTGCGCAAAGTCGAAGTAATTTTTTGACTTTGGGGGAAAATTAGAAAATCTTAGTGTGTCTATAGGTACACAGTGATGTTCTGCCACGGATGGCAGAACAAGGCAGCATCGAGTCATGGATGACTCGTTGTTGCCGGTCACGTCACTCCGAGAAAATCTAACCCAGACCCACTTAGACTTTTCTTATTTTCGTACAACGGAACCAAAATTAACTCCGGCTTTGCGTAAGATGCCACTCACAAGCCTGCGACACACCATTTGGACGGGCGACGCATATCACCCACAAACCATCATTTGGCGAATCAACTGTTTAACGCACACCAAAAAGCGGCTGTAACAACAATCCCCTGTTACAGCCGCTCATTCTTTTTATTCTGCCGACACAACAATCTTCCTCAAAGACCTGCTGCCAAAAGCTCCTTACTCCTCAGCAGCTAATGTCTCCTCGTACTTTTCCAAGATCAGTTTCTGAATCCGTTCTCTTGTACCAGAGTTGATCGGATGTGCAATATCGCGGTATTCTCCATCCGCAGCCTTGCGGCTTGGCATTGCAATAAAAAGACCTTTTTCCCCTTCAATGATCTTGATATCATGTACCACGAACTCTTCATCGATCGTGATTGAAACTACCGCTTTCATCTTGCCTTCTTTTTCTACTTTTCTGATCCTCACGTCCGTTATCTGCATGTCTTATGTCCCCCTTTAAGTTGTTTTACCCTTGTCCCGAAAATGCATTTTTACAACACGTAGCGCTCATTGTTCTCAGAAACAATCTTGATACCATTGTCTCCACAATAATATGTATTTGCTTTCAATGTGTCCCTGCTCTCCACGATACAGTTCTCGATATGTGTATTATCGCCAATATATACATCATTTAAGATAATAGAGTTTTTAATTACACAGTTCTTGCCAACAAATACTTTTTTGAACAGGATAGAATTTTCCACTTTGCTGTTCACGATACATCCGCTCGCGATCAGGCTGTTCCGCACATCAGAGCCTGCATTATATTTTGCAGGTGGGAGATCATCAACCTTTGAATAGATCTTCGGCTCATCATGGAAAAAGTATCTGCGTACCTCCGGTTTCAGGAAATCCATATTTGTCTGGTAATAAGACTCAACAGTTGCGATGTTGCTCCAGTATTCTTTCATCTTGTAACCATAGATACGCTTCATATTCTTATAACGGATCAGAATATCCGTAACAAAATCCCAGCGTCCTTCCTCTGCACTGCGCTCTAACATCTCGATCAACTGTCTTCTGCGCACGATATAAATACCGGTAGAAATGGTGTTAGACTGGGATACCATCGGTTTCTCTTCAAATTCTACGATCCTGGAATCTTCATTCATCCGTACCACACCAAAACGGCTTACATCCACATCCGGTGCCATATCTTTGCACACTACCGTGATATCCGCTTTCTTTTCGATATGATATTCAAGTACTTTATTGTAATCAATCTTATAAACACAATCACCGCTCGTAATGATGACATACGGTTCATGGCGTTTCTTTAAGAAGCTGATATTCTGATACATGGCATCTGCCGTTCCGCGATACCACCAGCTGTTATCAACCGTAACTGTCGGGTTAAATACGAACAGTCCACCCTGTTTTCTTCCGAAATCCCACCATTTTGAGGAACTCAGATGCTCATTTAAGGATCTGGCGCTGTACTGTGTCAGTACTGCAACTGTCTGTATATGCGAATTACTCATATTGCTGAGTGCAAAATCAATGCTGCGATAGCTGCCTCCGACAGGCATTGCTGCAATCGCTCTTTTATTGGATAGTTCCTGCATACGGCTGTTATTACCGCCAGCTAAAATAATACCTATTGCCTTCATTCTGAGTCACCTGCCTTAATAATTACTTCACCGCTTCCAAGAATTCCATCCGGATAATCTTCTTTTTCCGTAACTCCGGAAATTGCCGTATTCTTTCCTATCTGAACGCCATCCGGCACCACGGAATCTTCACCTATTGTTACAAGACCAAAAGAATATATACTTGCATTCAGCTTGTTCGGTGCTTCCTCACCGACTCCAAGCACCACATTGTTACCAATATGGCAGTTTTCTGCAACGATTGACTTATCTATCGTGACACCTTCACCAATCTGTGTCCCCTTCATAATTATTGAATTCCTTACTACACTGCCTTTACCGATCGTAACACCTGCACCGATGACAGAACTGTGCACTTCTCCATATATTTCAGATCCCTCACCGATAATACTCTTCTCAACCACAGAATCTTCTGACAGATACTGCGGTTCAATGATATCGCTCTTTGTGTAGATCTTCCAGTATTCTTCATACAGATTGAACTCCGGGATCAGATCGATGAGTTCCATATTGGCTTCCCAATAGGAGCCTAAGGTTCCAACATCCTTCCAGTAACCATTAAATTCATAGGCGAAAAGACGTTTTCCTCTCTCATGGCAGTATGGAATAATATGCTTGCCGAAATCACAGCCACTCTGGTCTTTCATGGCATGTAATGCTTCCTTCAAAACATTCCAGCTGAAAATATAGATTCCCATGGATGCAAGATTACTTCTCGGCTCTGCCGGTTTCTCCTCAAAATCCTGTATTTTTTTATTTTCATCCGCGATCACGATTCCAAACCTGCTTGCTTCTTCGATCGGTACCGGCATTGTTGCAATCGTTACATCTGCATGATTTTCTTTATGGAAATCGAGCATTACCTCATAATCCATCTTATAAATATGGTCACCTGATAAGATCAGGACATATTCCGGATTGTAGCTCTCCATGTAATTCATATTCTGGTAGATTGCATTTGCTGTTCCACTGTACCACTCGCTGTTATTGCTCTTCTCATAAGGTGGAAGCACCGTTACACCGCCATTGTTACGGTCAAGATCCCACGGAATACCGATTCCGATATGGGTATTTAAACGTAACGGCTGATACTGTGTCAGAACACCAACGGTATCAATTCCTGAATTAATACAGTTGCTGAGTGGGAAATCGATAATACGATACTTTCCTCCAAACGCAACTGCGGGTTTGGCAACCTTTGCTGTAAGCACTCCAAGACGGCTGCCCTGTCCTCCAGCCAATAGCATGGCTATCATTTCTTTTCGAATCACGTCAATCACCTCTCGTCACTTTCTAGTCAATCTATTCCTTTTGGTATTTTTAATTATACCACACTTCAAATCTCATGTACATCATTTTTCACAATATTTTTTATCGATTTTACATATTTTTGACACATTGCACAAATTGATAAAATTTTATCTACAATTCTTTTTTTCTGTCGAAAAGATTTTTCCTCAAAAGAATTTGCAAATTGATTCCATACGGGTATAATGAAACAAACAGAATTATTAATAAAACAGGCAGGTATCAATAAATGTATAAAATCAATTTCAACCAGCCGCTGCACATCCATTTCATCGGGATCGGCGGTATCAGCATGAGTGGTCTTGCTGAGATACTTTTAGAAGAACATTTTACCATCTCAGGATCTGACACAAAGGAATCCAGACTGACCAGACATTTAGAGCACATGGGTGCCCGTATTTTTTACGGTCAGAAGGCTGAAAACCTTAGCGATGACATTGATCTTATCGTCTACACCGCAGCCATCCGTGAAGACAATCCGGAATACGCGGCCGCAAAAGAGAGCAGCATCCCAATGTTAAGCCGTGCAGAACTGCTTGGCCAGATCATGGACAATTACAACAATTCCATCGCCGTTGCCGGTACCCACGGAAAAACGACGACCACATCCATGATCAGTCAGATCCTTCTTGCCGCAAATGCAGATCCTACTATTTCCGTGGGTGGGATTTTAAAAGCCATCGACGGCAATATAAAAGTAGGCAAGTCCGATATTTTTGTATCCGAAGCGTGCGAATATACCAACAGTTTTCTTCATTTTTATCCACGCTACAGTGTCATTTTAAACGTGGAAGCGGAACACCTTGACTTCTTTAAAGATATTCAGGACATCCGCAATTCATTCCGAAAATTTGCAGGAAATACAAAAAAAGACGGTGCGATCATTATCAACGGTGAAATTGAAAATTACACCGAGCTTACAGATGGTTTAGATCCCAAGGTGATCACTTTCGGTCTGAATGACTCCTGCGACTATTATCCGTCCGATGTTACATTTGATGAGACAGCATGTGCTTCCTTTACAGCTATGCATCACGGTTCTCCGGTCATGGATGTCAAACTGCATGTTCCAGGCATGCACAATATCTCAAATGCGCTTGCAGCGATTGCACTTACACTTGACCTTGGCATTTCAAAGGATGCGATCCTCGCCGGTTTATCCGCTTTCGGAGGTGCAGACCGTCGCTTTGAATATAAAGGATGTGTGGATGGCGTTACTATCATTGATGATTATGCGCATCATCCGACAGAGATCCGTGCAACATTAACTGCTGCAAAGAATTATCCGCACAAACGTCTGGTCTTAGCTTTCCAGCCGCACACTTATTCCAGGACAAAAGCATTTTTAGATGACTTTGCAGATGTGCTTTCCATGGCTGACGTAGTCGTTCTTGCAGATATCTATGCTGCCCGCGAGAAAAATACTTACGGAATCAGCTCGAAAGATATCCTTGAAAAATTAAAAGACAAAGGAACAGAATGTTATTATTTCCCTTCCTTTGAAGAAATCGAGAAATTTTTATTGAAAAAATGTATAAACGGTGATCTGTTGATAACTATGGGTGCCGGAGATATCGTAAACGTGGGTGAACACCTTCTTGGCAGGTAAGTTATCCACATTATCCACATTCGATTGGGGAAAACTTCAACCATTGAATGTGGATTTTTTTTGTTGACATAACATATCCCTCTTTTATTGTTCCGTTTTCTTTCATGTCCCTTGTTTTCTGTATTTTGTCACAGTTGCCATCACTTTCGTTTTTTTATGTATTCACTTTTTATCCACATTATCCACATTCCCCTTAACCCTTGATTTTACAGCATTTGTATTCAAAATTGTTCTTCTCTTTTTTCTTTTCCTATGCTATAATTTGTGGCGCAGCAAATATTTATGCTTATACTTTTAGAATATTATCGAAAGAGGGTTTCCTTCATGGCTAAAATACTAATCCACAGTGACAGCGCATCTTCTGCCACGAGTGTATCGAATATTTTTATTGATGAATATATGTCTGACGCAAATGGAGAATTTGTAAAGATCTACCTGTACCTGCTGCGTCTGATGAATGCCCCGGATTCCGCTTTTTCGATTTCTTCCATTGCAGATAAATTCGAACACACAGAAAAAGATGTAAAACGTGCCTTAAGTTATTGGGAACGCATGCATCTTTTGCGTCTGGAATACGATACAGATCATAACTTAACCGGTGTGTGCCTTATTGATTCTGCATCCAGGGATAAAACTGATGTAACCGGCGAATTTTCAGAAAATGAATCTGCCGCAGAGGCACCCGACTCAAACAGCATTTCATCATCTGCAGACGAATACACCTCCTCAGATGATGATGGTATTTCTTCTGCAGATACGGAAAATTTTCCTCCAAAGAGGGATTACACCCGCGATGAATTAAAGCAGTTTCAGGAAAATGACCAGATAGCAGAACTTCTTTTTATTACAGAACGCTATCTCGGACGCCCTCTCAGCCAGACTGATACAAACACGCTTTTGTATTTATATGAAGAACTTTCTTTTTCACCGGATCTGATCGAATATCTGGTGGAATACTGCGTAAGCAAAAACCATACTGCGATCCGCTACATCGAAGCTACGGCGTTGAAATGGGCAGAAAGCGGTATCCGGACTGTAACCTCCGCCAAACAGGAAGCAAAGATCCACAGTCCGGCTTATTATGCAGTAATGCGTTCCTTTGGCATTACCGGAAGGAATCTCGTTCCATCTGAAACAGACTTCATTGAAAAATGGCGTTCCGAGTATGGTTTTTCCATCGACATCATCTGTGCGGCATGTCAGCAGACCATACAGAGTATCCATCAGCCGAGTTTTCCTTACACGGATAAAATGCTTTCGAACTGGCGTAAATTAAACGTACATACCATGGAAGATGTAAAACGTTTAAATCTTGAACATAAAGAACGTGCAAAGACTTCCGCACAGGAAGCGGCTGGTTCAAAAAATAAGTTCAACAACATCGGACACCGTTCCTATGAATATGATGAGCTTGAAAAAATGTTACTGACAACCAATTCAAAACATTGATACCATAGAGTAGTGTGAAAACATTGTCTTCATACTAAAACAGGCAAAAATGGAGATTAGGATAAGAACATGCCTCTGACAAATTCGCAATATGACGAGATCATACGGGCATATGATGCCCGACAGTTAAAAAATGAACATGACAGGGAAGAACGGACCCGTTATGCCTACATCAAGATCCCACGTCTCCGTGAGATCGATGATGCCATTGCGACCTGCTCCGTTGCACAGGCAAAAAAGCTCTTAGACGGTGATACCATGGCTCTTAATACCCTGAAAGAACAGATTGCCTCCTACCGCAGTGAAAAAAAGGATCTTCTGAAAAAAGCAGGGCTTTCTGCTGATTATCTGGAGACTTCTTATGAATGCCCGGATTGTAAGGACACCGGTTTTATCGACGGGAAACGCTGCCACTGTTTTACACAGGCTGCGATCGATCTGGTCTATACCCAGTCGAATTTAAAAAGCATCCTGCTCCGTGAGAATTTTTCCACATTTTCTTTTGACTATTATTCTGATAAAGACATAAATCCTGCAACCGGGTTATCATCTTTGGCAACCGCAAAAGATGCTGTCGCAAAATGTCACGACTTTATCGATCACTTTGATGATACATTTTCCAATCTTTACTTTTACGGAGATACCGGTATCGGCAAAACTTTTCTGTCAAACTGCGTTGCGAAAGAGCTGATGGATCACGGTCATTCTGTAATTTACTTTACGGCGTTCCAATTATTTGATATATTAAGCAAGGGTGTATTTGCAAAAGATGAAGATGCGATTGCCGCAAATGAAAATATTTTTACATGCGATCTTCTGATCATAGATGATCTTGGCACAGAGCTTACAAATTCTTTTACAACTTCCCAGTTGTTTTTATGTTTAAACGAAAGAATCCTGCACCGGAAATCAACCATCATTTCCACAAATCTCGGATTATCACAGCTTACCGATCTGTATTCGGAGCGAATCTTATCGAGAATCATGGATAATTATGTTCTGATCAAATTATTCGGGGAAGATATCAGGATGCAGAAGCGGAGACGTTAATCATTGCAACAGACACACGATACTTTTTCTGCCTTCAATTAGAGCAATCTATTGAAATACATGTAAACAAATTTTTATGGAGGAACCATTCAATGCCAAACGATGAAAGAAACCTAGAAACCTTACCTGATGGAGCACTTGGTCTGATCCCGCTTGAGAGCTGCAAAGAGCTTGGTCTGAAAGTAGACAAGTATCTGGTCGGCTGGAGAGAAAAAAGACAGCATCAGCATGCATCTGATCTTGCCTTCAAGGATTACCGCCGCGATTCTTACATCATCTCTACCGCTGTTCCGCGTTTCGGAACCGGTGAAGCAAAAGGTGTAATCAAAGAATCTGTTCGTGGATACGATCTGTACCTGATGGTCGATGTGACAAATTACAGCCTTACCTACTCTGTATGCGGTCATGAAAATCACATGTCACCGGATGATCACTATGCAGACTTAAAACGTATCATTGCAGCCGTTGGCGGTAAAGCAAGACGTATCACAGTCATCATTCCTTTCTTATATGAAAGCCGTCAGCACAAACGTACTTCCCGCGAATCCTTAGATTGTGCTTTAGCATTACAGGAACTGACTGCAATGGGTGTAGACAACATCATCACATTTGATGCTCATGATCCACGTGTCCAGAATGCAATTCCATTAAAAGGCTTTGAAACTGTACAGCCTGCATACCAGTTTGTAAAAGGCATCCTGCGTGAAGTGACTGACTTAAAGATCGATTCTGATCATATGATGGTAATCAGCCCGGATGAAGGCGGTACGAACCGTGCTGTATATCTTGCAAGCGTTCTCGGTTTAGATGTCGGTATGTTCTATAAGAGACGTGATTACAGCCGTATCGTAGACGGACGTAACCCGATCGTTGCACATGAATTCTTAGGTTCCTCCGTGGAAGGAAAAGACGTTATCATTATTGATGACATGATCTCTTCCGGTGAAAGTATGATCGATGTTGCAACTGAATTAAAGAAACGTAAAGCAAACCGTATCTTCGTTGTTGCAACTTTCGGACTCTTCACAAACGGTTTAGAAAAATTTGATCAGGCAGTTGCTGATGGTATCATCTACAAAGTCGTTACTACAAACCTTACTTATCAGACACCTGAGCTCTTATCCAAACCTTATTACATCAGCTGTGATATGAGTAAATACATCGCTTATATCATTGATACCTTAAACCATGATTCTTCCATCAGCGATCTGTTAAACCCGTATGACAGAATCGAACGTCTGGTATCCAAATACAAAGCAGAGCAGAAATAATCCTGAAATACTTTTCAAAAGCCGGTACTTTTTGTGCCGGCTTTTCTTTACAAATAACAGGATACCTTCATTCCATGATCATGAATTAAAAAAGGAACCTCAGTACTTTTTGGTACATCGGTTCCTTCTATTTCACTTCTATGTATTTGTGTCTTACAGACTTATTTAAAACAAATCAACTCTTCCTGCAAACTTCTGGTTGATCACATAATATGCTGCAAATTCTTCCGGTTTTAAATATACCTGAAGACTCTTGATAGATGATGCTCTGTGACCCTCTGCAACAAACTCATTTTTTGCTTTCTCGATCACATCTGCAACGATCGCTTCATTTCCCTGATACTGAATAAATACTTCCGGAACTAATTCTTCCTTTGCTGCTTTCGCTGCCGCTTTCTTTGCTGCTCTTGAAGGTTTCTTCTCTTTTACAGGTTTTGCTGTTTCCTTTTTCTCGACAACTGGTTTTGTTGACGATGCAGCCTTTGCTGCTGTCATTTCTTCTACTGCTTCTTTAACTGCTGTTGTTTTCTCAGCTACTGCTGCTTTTACCTCAGTTGCAGATTCTTTTACAACTGTTTTTGCTGTTGCTGCCACATTCTTTGCTGCCTGCAATACTTCTGCCTGCTTTTCGTTTGCCTTTGGCTCTGCTGTTTTTACAACATTAGTTTTTGTTGCATTATTTTTTGCTATAGTTTCTTTTGCCATAATGAATTCCCTCCTCAACAAAAATTACTCACAAACTAAAAACTTCTCCATTGCGTCTAATGCTTCTTCTTCATCGCTTCCTTCTGCAACGATATTGACAGTCATACCTTTTGAAGGATTAAATGCCATAATTCCCATGATACTCTTTGCATTGATCCGGCGGTTATTGCTCTCAAGGATAATCTCACTGTCATAGCGGCATGCCACCTGAACCAGTTCTGCAATCGGATTATCGTGTTCTTTAGAAACATTCGAAACCACTACTTCTTTTCTGCTCATATTCATCCTCTTCCTCTTTTCAAGTACTTCTCAAAATATAACCCATTCGACTTTAATTTGCAATACGTCTCACTTAAATCTGTTAAAGTTCAACGAACTATTCTATGGAAGCACTGTTTTTTTATGCAGTTTTCTCGTTTTTTTCATGTATATATACTTACAATGTGTCTGTATATCCGCATTTTTGTTCTTTTACTTGAGGTATGTGAAAAATACATTTCCGGCTTCCTTAAAAACTTCATCCGCATCTGTCAGGCTCTGCTTAAAATTACTTCCGGTTGACGGATCAAAGATAATGACATTATTGGCATCATAGCCTACCACAAGTACCGCTTCATCGCTTCCCGTCATCGCAAATACAGGATTTCCACAGCTTACATAGTAAAGGACTTCCTCCACACTGCATCCTGTCAGATCTAAAATTCTTGCATCTTTCATGGTATTGCTCAGAATATTCTTTGGTGTTTCTCCGCCTGCGATCAATGCACTTACACTGATATTAATTCCCTCCTTTTCAAGCATTGCATTGATACACTGCGCAATACTGTTAGAGGATGCATCTTCCGCGCCAACCGCAATATCGGAAAGAGCCGGTCTGATCGCATCTCTGGAACGTTTCCAGATATATTCCTGATCTTTTCCTACCACAACTCCCATATTTTCATTCGCTTTTGTGATCGCATCTGCCACCTGATCTGTGGTATAGACCACATCACCTTTTACATAAACATAATATTTCCTACTATCACCCTTATCCTCAAGTGTGAGTGTACGCTCCTGCTCTAATATGGTTTCTCTCGGAGTAAGCAGCCTCGGAGCCTTCGCCCCTACAGTTTCCGGCAGAGATATTTCAAACTGGGTTTCTTTGCTGTCGGAATTACTGCTTACAATGGAAACAATTTTATTTCCATCTCCCTCCCTGTTCATGATCATATCCTGATCTGCATCAACATAGGCGGTTCCATTATACTGGATGCGGTTTAAATACATAGTATAATCATCAATATCAACACCTGATACATAATAACCATTTTTTTCATAAGTTTTTAACACAGATGGTTCATCGGACGACACATCCAGAATTTTAATCTGATACATCGGAAAAATAACATTCCCGGCAGCTTCTGTTGATACATCTGCAGCATTCGCTACACCATATACAAAATCATCTCCCATAAATCCAAGCGGTTTTACATATTTGCTGCTTCCTTCTGTTATCGTTGTTATTTTTTCATTCGAAAAGTTTATGAGACAGATCGTATCACTCTGTCCATTCTGGCTGCCTTTTGTCCATGCAAAATAGCGGTCAGATTCCGAAACTGCATATATTTCCTTATCCAGTCCTTTTATCAGCTCTTTCATTTCCAATGTACTAAGATCTATCCCATATACACTGCCGTCCACCATCAGATATAATTCTCCGCCCTCATTCACATACATCAGCTGACCAAGTTCTGATTTCATAACTTCATATGCTTTATCGGAAGAAATGAATGCCAGTTCTTCATTTGTATTTGAAAGACTGTCATAATGATTTACCTGTATTCCCACTTCCCCCTCGTGGCTTCCGCGGTTCATATAACCATACACGATATAATCAAGGCTCCCTGCCTCATCAATCCGGACGATCTTGATATCATGTTCGCCATAATTTTCGCGGCTGTCAATTCCTTCATATCCGCGGAAACTGAATACTTTTGCAAGCGTATTTTCTGTCTCGTTATAGCTCCACAGCTCCCCCTCCTGTACAAAGGCTACTGTAGTCCCAGTCTCATTTGCCTGATACTCCACATTTCCCGAACGTATTCCAAGCTCAATATAATTATCAAAAAAGTTGGCATTTTCCCCACGGAAGATCTGATTCATACGGCGTTCAAAATTAAGCAGATACATACGGCTGCTCGTATAACGCACACGATAATATTCTTCTACATTATAATATTCGCTCTCGCCGTCCTCCCCGATACTCGTTACAACATAATCCAGCACGATCACATTATAAGTATCTGTGATCTCTTTTATCGATGGCACTGGTGTCGTTAACTGCTCTCCGTTAAAATCTGCCCAGGCAAGCTGTTTCAACGAAGAATTTAACGAAACAAACTGTAAGGTGGTATTATCCCCGGTCGTTTTTTCCATGTACGTTGACAACGTTCCCGACGTTTCACTATTAAATGTGGTATTATGAAACTCCTTAACAAATTTCAGGGATTCATCTATATGCGCATTCTGCATCTCCACGATTCTTGTATAATAATAGATCACATCATTCCCGCTCTCTAAATTAATGAGCAGTAAATATTCTTCCCCCTCCTGAAGAAGATTCTGAATTTCCAGTTCCGCTCTGATCATACCTTTTTTTTCATCGTAGGAACTGACATCTGCATTAGCGATCAGTCTCTCCCCATCAAGACTCCGTATTTCATAAGATATAGCATCTATACTCGTCTCATACGTCTGAATTGTAACCGGGAGTTTTCTGTCTTTTCCGATCGGCGTGATCGTATCGCGCATGCTTGCGGCATTCATTTTTGTACGATATCCATGTAATTCATTGATTTCCTGTTCGCTGCTCTCTAATGAAATAACCGGTAACGTAGCATTTTTCATTTCTGTTGTCAGATCTTCATTGACATGATTTGTCATCATACTAAATATTCCGACCGCCACAAAAAAAATGACGGTCAGTACGACTGCCTTAATTGCACCTTTCTGCACGATATTATCTCCTTGCTCTATGTGAATGAAATATATTTTCTCTGTTAAACCGCAAAAAAAGCGATAGCTATATTGTATGCATTTTTTTTCAAATCCGCAATGCCTATTGCCGATTCTTTTAGAAAATTTAAGATATCAAGTAAGAAAGAATCCTGCCCGGAGGGCTTTTTATGTAATAGGCACTTTCAACGAATTTTCCTATTACACAAAAAAAGGGCACCTCACATCGAGGTACCTGCCCTTTTTCCTGCATCAGCTATTTTACCACCAGCGTCTGCATCTTCTGTGTCTGCAGCGCCGTTTATACATCTCGTTATTTAATAATACCCCGATCAGACTCCTCATATCATCATGTCCTCTGGGCGGTGGAGGCGGCATCCCCGGTCCTGGTGGCGGCGGTGGAGGCATTCCCGGTCCTGGCGGTGGATTCATTCCACCCCAGTACTGTTCTGCCTCAACATTATTTTCTTCTCCTGCCACCTTACGGTAAATCCGCTCTGCCACCTGCTCTAACATCAGACGATCCGGATATTCGTCAAACATCAGGCTTCCCTCATACTCCATTTTATCGCACTCATCTTCCACGTAAGAAAGGATCGTCTTTACCTCTTTCGGATAAAGCTCTTTCATGCGTTCCATATCTTTTTCATATTCCATTTCCGTAAGATACAGATTCTGCATCGGATAACTCATGTAAAATGGCATTTTGGGTACATCCATCTGCATACGGAAAAACTGTTCCTGATTATAGTCCACACATTACTCCTGTCACTAACATCTCTATATCATATGCTTAAGGAATATTTTTGTGTCATCAGCCATACCATAAATCCTACTCAAAAAGAATATTTTTGTATTTTGTGTAACCTTCTTTGTTCATCTGTACGGATGCCTCTTTTTCATTTCCCTTATGCGTAAACATGTACTCATTATAAGCACCATCACGATAAGCAAAATCCTCTCCGTTATCCTGGTAATGCAGGTATGTTCCATCTCCCGGATATATGCGCATTTTCAAGGTATCATACGGCTTTTCACCAACATACTGTGCCAGTTCATAAGTCGGGATCATTCCTCCCTCTTTCACGAACATCGGACAGGTATCAAGCGGTGCATCCACCATGTAATACTGTTTTCCCTGATATGGTTTCTTTGTCTCATAATCATACCAGGTACCTTCCGGAAGATATACGATCTTCTTTGTCTCTCCCTGCTCTAAAACAGGTGCAACAAGAAGATTCTCTCCTACTAAAAATTCACCGTTTAAGTTCCATGTTTCCGGATCATTTTCATAATGCAGAACCAGCGGACGCATAACCGGCAGTCCCGTCAGTTCACACTCGTGGAACAGATCATACAGATACGGAAGCAGCTGATATCTTAATTCTACAAATTTGCGGTAAATGCGAAGCGTTTTCTCATCAAACTGCCATGGCTCCTGGTATGTACTTCCCACGGAAGAATGGTTACGGAACAGTGGTGAAAATGCACCAACCTGAACCCAGCGGCACATCAGTTCCGGTGTACAGTCTGCTCCGAATCCGCCGACGTCTGTTCCTGCAAATGCAATTCCACTCATACCGAGATTGCAGAGTTGTGGGACTGCCATTCTAAGATGTGCCCAGAGGCTCTGGTTATCCCCTGTCCATACCGTAGAGTATTTCTGCGTTCCTGCATAACATGCTCTTGTGATGACAAACGGTCTTCTTTTATCATTTTCCTTTAATCCCTCGTAGGTAGCCTTTGACATCAGATGACCATAAACGTTATGCATTGCTGCATGATCCGTTTTTTGATCCTCATCCGTGAATACTACATCCTGTGGAAGTTCTCCACGGAAACTTGCAGGCTCGTTCATATCATTCCATGTTCCACGTACACCAAGATCAACTAAAAACTTCTGATTGTCCGCCCACCATTTTCTGACATCCGGTTTTCCAAAATCAGGATACACAGCCTCTCCCGGCCACACTTCATTAACGTATACTTCACCTTCCGGTGTTTTTGCAAAATAATCATTCGCAATTCCCTCATCATATTTTGCATATCCCGGATCTAATTTCACACCCGGATCGATGATGCAGACAACCTTAAAACCATCCTCTGCAATTTCTTTTATGATTTCTCCCGGTGCTCCAAAATCCTTTTCATTCCAGGTAAATACGCGATAACCATCCATATAATCGATATCAAAATGAATCGTATCGCACGGTATCTGTAGTTCTCTGTATTTATGCGCCACACGTCTGATATCCTCGGCGGACAGATATCCCCATCTCGACTGATGATGTCCTAACGTCCACAACTGCGGCAATGGTGTCCTGCCGGTCAGATAGGTATAACCTTCCACGATATCCGTCATTTTCTCTCCGGAAATAAAATAGTAATCGAGATTTCCGTTCTCTGCACTGTAATAATAGTATGCATCATTCTCTTTTCCGAGATTAACATGGGATCTGTAGGTATTGTCAAAAAACATTCCAAATACACCTGTCTTTTTTAACGTGATCAGGAATGGAATTGATTTATACAATGCCTTAAAATCGTCCGTGTGCGCCTGCGGAAGATCAGAATTCCAGTTTTCATATTCATAGTTTCTTTTATTTAAAACGCCTGTCTTATCTCCAAGCCCATAGAATTTTTCATCTCCGTCCATCTTCTTTATGACCATGACAGGATCTTCTTTTTCACCATCTGCAGAGACAGCATGTCCTTCAGATTCTAAAGTTGCAAGTGCTTCATCACTTAATCTTGCTTTTTTCTTTCGCTCTCCCCTGAAATCTTCGCATAAAAGTGTACCGTCTTCTTTATAAAAATCAATGAGAAAATCATCATGTACTTCTGCTGTCAGTTTATCTGTTTTAATCTGTACTGCTCCGTTCTCCTCAGAGACTTTTACGGAAACATTCTGTCTTTTATCTCCTTCGATTGCCTTTGAGCGGTGATCTTTTGACTGATACGGAACAAATACATTCATGATCGTATCCGTAACTGCTGTGACATATGCCGTTCCATGTTCAAATTCAAACTCTACCGTACTGCTATTGATCTGATAAGAAAGTTTTTTCCCTAACATATATTTCTCCTTTTCTTTTTACATTTTTGCAATTTCCTGTAATTCCTGTAACAGGTCGAGATCCGACTGCTGCACTTTCATATTTGTTGTGATCGGTTCTGCTCCGGGCTTTGTCACGGTGATCTCAATAATGGTTCCTTCCGTGATGCCGGTCGAAAATACTGCATTTAAAAATGCGGCGAATTTCGGATGATTTGCCGTGAATTTATTTTTTGCATTCATGATTTTCATAATTGAAGCCGGATTCATCATAATTATTCTCCTTTTCCAGTGTATTTTTCGTTTATATTACTTTAGTACCGTTATTATACTATAATATGGAGGATTTGTCCCGAAAAATTACGAAATTTTCTATGCGGTTTCCAAGGTTTCCTTTCATTTTTCTGTCACAGAATGGAAAATCGTTTGTCCAAATGATGATTTGTTTATGAAATAAATCGCCCGCCCAAATGGTGTGTTGTAGGTCTGTGAGTGGCTTCTTGCGCAAAGCCGAAGTAATTTTTGTTCCGTTGTACGAAAATAAGAAAAGTCTAAGTGTGCCTGAGTTAGATTTT
>NZ_QSCK01000048.1:16133-16515 GCF_003463035.1 Roseburia sp. OF03-24
CGGCAACAACGAGTCATCCATGACTCGATGCTTCCTTGTTCTGCCATCCGTGGCAGAACATCACTGTATATCTACAGGCACACTAAGATTTTCTAATTTTCTCCCAAAGTCACAAAATCAGCTTCGGCTTTGCGCAAGATGCCAGCCTCCAGGTTATGAAACACCATTTGGGTGGGCGGTTCATCTCAAAACTGGGGGCGTAGGTGCGAATTTTTGATATTCATTATGCCTATAATCTGCTTATGATCCTAATGTACTGTATCATTGATATTCAGACTAATGACTTGCCAAAATTTCCATCTGCTACATTGTACTACATGAATTGTTTCATAAATTGCCAGACCAAATAACACAGAATATTTTTTTCAAATGTGTATGGCAA
>NZ_QSCK01000049.1:0-3277 GCF_003463035.1 Roseburia sp. OF03-24
GATTATATGACCTTAAAAAATCTGTCCAGTTAATTGTAACCTATCCAATGCATCATGTAGACTGTCCTTGGAAGCCGAGATCCATTGAACAGAGGGAAGGACGAGGTATCAGACAGGGCAACGAAAATGAAGAGGTGGCAATCTACAGATATGTCACCAAAGGAACATTTGATGCATACAACTGGTCGCTTGTGGAAAATAAGCAGCGTTTTATCAGTCAGGTAATGACAAGCAAGGCGGTAAGCCGAAGCTGTGAGGATATCGACGAAGCAACACTTTCCTATGCTGAAATTAAGGCGGTTGCCACAGGCAATCCGTTAATCAAGGAAAAGATGGAGATTGACAATGATGTGCAGAGATTGAAGCTGTTAAAGGCATCGTATGATAAGCAGAGGTATGGCTTGCAGGATAACTTTATGATCAGGTACCCGAAGCTGATTAAGACTGCAACGGAAAAGCTTGTCAATGTAAGGGAACTCTGAAAGTTTGACATTAGAATCTAGCAATTAGAGTTCGGTTACTGTTGACAAAGTAAGAACCACAACATAAAATCTAAATTAAGATTAAATCTTATTAAGGAGGACTGAGAACAATTAGAAATACGATTCAAAGAGATATGGTACTAAGTGCAGTAAATGAGATGCATCGTCATGTAACAGCTGATCAGATATACACATTTATAAGGGATAAATATCCATCAATTGGAAGAGGAACCGTATATAGAAATCTTGGCATACTTGTAGAGGAAGGAAAAGTCAGAAAAGTAGAAGTTCCGGATGGCTCTGATCGCTTTGATTTTACACTTGAGAATCATTATCATGTTGAATGTGTAAAATGCGGAGAAATATTTGATGTTGACATGGATGTTATATCAGAAATTGAAAAGAAAATAAAAGATGCACATGGTATGAAATATATAAGCCATGACATATTTTTTAAAGGAATTTGCCCAGAATGTCAGAATAATAAAATGAATGACCTGTAAGATTGGAGGATAATATAATGTTAGAGATAGGGACAAAAGCACCAGATTTTGAATTACCAGACCAAAATGGAGAATTACATAAATTGAGTGAGTATCTTGGGAAAAAAGTGATACTATATTTTTACCCAAAAGATAATACACCGGGCTGCACAAAGCAGGCGTGTGGATTTTCAGAAAGATATCAATGGGTGTGGTCAGAACAACATACCTTATTGATGAAGAAGGTGTTATCATAAAAGCCAATGATAAGGTAAAAGCTGCTGACGATCCAGAAAAAATGTTACAGGAATTAAGCTGATGAAGATTATATTATCACCCGCAAAAAAGATTAAAGTGGATACGGACAGTATAGAAAGCTTAAGTGAACCGGTATTCAAAGAAAAAACAGATGAGATTCTTAGATGGCTACAGGGCAGGTCTGAAAAAGAACTCAAGGAAATGTGGAAGTGCAATGACAAGATTGCTGAACAGAATATAGAAAGAATTAATTCCATAAAAATGGAAAATAATCTTACACCAGCAATTTTAGCATACGAAGGAATTGCATATCAGTATATGGCACCGATAGTTTTTGAAGAGGAACATTTTAACTATGTTCAGGAACATTTGAGAATATTGTCAGCATTCTATGGAGTATTAAAGCCTCTGGATGGCATTACTCCATACCGCCTTGAGATGCAGGCAAAGGCTGCCATAGGGGGCTCAAAGAATCTGTATGATTTCTGGGGAGATAATCTATATAGGGAATTGATAGATGACAGCAGAATCATTGTTAATCTGGCTTCAAAGGAATACTCTAAATGTATTGAAAAATATCTGTCGCATAAAGACAGGTATATAACGATTACATTCTGTGAGAAGTCAGAAGACAAGCTTATCACAAAAGGCACATATGCAAAGATGGCACGAGGCGAAATGGTAAGATATATGGCAGAAAACCATATAGAAAAACCAGAGAGCATCAGTAACTTTAACAGACTTGGCTATGTGTTCAGAGATGACATATCATCAGATCATGAGTACATATTTGAAAGAAAATCTGAAAAATAGAAAATAATAATGGGAATTATTTGAAGGTGATAGAGATATGAAAGAAAAGATAGCTAATATATTAAAGACAGTACTTGTACTGTTTCTGGCAGTTTTGGTTATTATTATGATGTTGGAAATACGAAAAATACAGGGAACTGCAAGAGTTATCAATTATGCGGGATTAGTCAGAGGAGCAACACAGCGGGAAGTAAAGCTGGAAATTACCGGAACGTCAGATGATGAAATGATTGCGGATCTTGATGATATTCTGAATGGACTTAAATATGGGAATGGAGGATACAGTCTTGTGAGTCTCCCAGATAGAACATATCAGAACAAGCTGGATGAACAGATATCATATTGGAATAAGTTAAAAGAAGAAATTTTATCAGTAAGGGAAAATGGATATGAAGCAACAGATGTTATTGCTATAAGTGAAACATATTTTAATATGGCAGATGAAACAGTCACATCAGCTGAAATATATTCTGAAAGAGTTGCTGGAACTATCAGAGTGGTTGAGATACTATCAATTTTAGATATTATTATGCTTGTCCTGATAATTATCCAGCAAACAATAGCGGATATTAGAATTAAAAACAAAAATAAAGTTCTGGAGAAAAAAGCTTATGTTGACCTGCAGACGGGACTTCCTAATAAGAGCAAATGTGAGGAAATGCTTCGTAGCTGTGAGTATATAACGGAACCTATGGGATTTGTAATGTTTGACTTGAATAATCTGAAGCTGGCAAATGATACTTATGGACATGCGGTAGGAGATCAGCTTATAACTAATTTTGCAAAACTGTTAAGAAATTCCATACCATCGAAGTATTTTGTAGGAAGATATGGTGGAGATGAATTTATAGCTGTTATCACGCAAACAACAAAGAAAGAGATTTTGGCTATTATGGAAGATGAGCGCGTTATAATAAGGACAAAGTTAGAGAAACCCAGTAAAATCAAGGGGTTAGCACTAATTTAGTCCTTATTTTTATACCATTTTAGCGGTAAAGATAGGGCAGCGCTGCAATATTAAACCGAAAATTCAAGTCAGCATCACAGATGTCCACAATCAGTCTGAGAGTGAATCTGTGCGCTTAGATTAGGTACAATTTTATATCAAAAACATTTAGTGAGGACTAAATTAGCACTTGAGATGGAATATTCCATCAGCTGATTTGGTCCTCTTTTTATTTGAGAGGAGTGGTCGAATGGGCAAGGTGTTAATTTGGTTCGTAATCATTATTAGTACAGTGG
>NZ_QSCK01000049.1:3287-15866 GCF_003463035.1 Roseburia sp. OF03-24
CAGTGGTTCTCTACTGTCTTATGAAAGTTAAGGCAGAGAGTGATGAACTGTATGAGAAATTAGTGAGAAAGCATTTTTATGGCAGGTCTGATGATATTCCTGCATCTGACAAAACTGAGCACTTGAAAGGGTGTGGGTAATTATATGAAATTTTGCAAAACAATAATGCAGACAATACAGAAAAGGAGTGAAAGGAACATGAATAACAAGTTAGAAGTAATCGGCATTGATCATGGCTGGTCAATGATGAAAACAATCTCTCAGGTATTTGTCACAGGAGTTAAGGAGATTACAACAACTCCGGCACTTTTCGGCGATGTACTTGAGTATGAAGGAAAGTTCTATAAGGTTGGAACTGTGAGGCAGGAAGTAAAGGATACCAAGGTTGAAGATGACAGCTTTTATCTTCTCACTCTTGCAACAGTTGCTAAGGAACTTAAAAGAAGAGGTCTTGAAGAGGCAAAAGTATTCCTTGCTGTAGGACTTCCACTTACAAGATTTGGAGCTGAGAAGAATGATTTTATCAAGTACCTGACAAAGAATAAGCGTGTAAGCTTCAAATATGAGAATGAGCCGTATCATATTGAAATTGATGATGTGGCAGTATTTCCTCAGTGCTATGCAGCAGTAGTGGACAAGATTCCTACAATGGCAAAGAAAACGCTGATAGTAGATATCGGTAGCTGGACAATCGACATTATGCCGGTAATCAACAAGTCACCGGATGAATCAAAGTGTGTGACGATTCCAAAAGGTCTTATTACCTGTATGCGTTCTATCAATGAGCAGTGTGTAAGACAGCTTAACGGAGAGGTAGACGAGTCAGAGATACAGAATATCATGCGATATGGCAGGTCAGATATTGATGATGAATACTTTGCCATTATCAAGGCAGAGATAGAGGATTTTGTCGATAAGGTATATAACTCAATCCGTGAGTTTGGGTATAACTTAAAAACTACACCGATTGTATTTGTCGGAGGCGGGGCAGTTGTGATGAAGAATTTTGGTAGTCATGATGCTAAGAACATTTCCTATAACCTTGATGTAAAGGCAAATGCAAGAGGATATGAGCAGCTTGCCACAATGGGACTTAAAAGCACTAAGCGATTATCATAAGGAGGCAGATGATGGGAAGAAGACTTGAATATGAAGTAAAAACTTCTGTCCGCCTCAACATGAGCAATCCTCAGCATGTGAAAATCAATGATGTGATTCAGAACCTTGATCCGAAGATTTTCAAATCTAAGAACCAGTTCATCATAGATGCGATTCAGTTCTATATTGATAATTATGGAAAAGAAACCTTTGTTATCAAGAAGAAGGAAAAAGAGAGGGCTGAATATATCCGGTCAGAAGATATTGAGGATATTAAGGAAGAAGTCATTGAAGTAGCAACCAATGAGGCTAGGAAAGAGGTCATAAGGCTGTTAGGCGGAGTGATATCCGGGATGAATGTTGGTCAGCCGGTAATAATGCAGGCAGCCAATAGTGAAGCACAAGAACCTACAGAAGATGTTATGGACGATGCAGATGTTGCAGGACTTGCAATGGGATGGATGTCGAAAGGAGACTGATTATTATGAGAAGAGTTATGGGAGCCGTAGGAACAGTAATTTTAGAGATACTCAAGTGGATATCAAGGATAATTCTTGGAGCGTTGAAGCTGGTCTTAGGACTTGCCAGAATAATTCTTCTTCTATTCGCTATGGTGGCAAGGATATTTCTTTCATTCGTAAGAATGGGCACATTCTGAGAGGAGGTGAGCGTATGCAGGTAAAGGGTTTATTCTTAAATTATAAGAAAAACAGAAGACTTATGCAGTATTTCTTTAAAATAAGAGAGCTGGTATAATGAAAGGAGTTTAAGATGCACAGAATACGGGACAGTCCTATGTGTCCCGTGCATTACAGATAAATAGTTCACTGCAAGGGTGGATGGCACGATGTAACACTTCGATATGATGATAATGCACCGGATGTTGTTGTAGCAACTCTTAAGCTTGTCAATGTACCGACAGAGCCTAAGCTTCCACAGACAGGCGACAATGCAAATCCGCTTCTTTATCTTGGAATTGGTGCACTTGCACTTATTACAGGTGTTGGAGTCGGACTTCGTGGAAGAAAGAAAAAGAATAAACAGTAACAATTAACCTTGCGGGGAATGTAAGCCAGTGACTTATGTTCCCTGCTTTTTTAGATTAAGGAGGAACCGTAATATGATGAATTATGAGATTTTTAAGGAAGTAGTAAAAGAAAAGTTTATGGATTATATGCCTGAGAAGTTCAAAGGAGTGGAACTTGTGGCAGAGCCAGTGGAAAAGGTGAATGTGACTCTTGATGGCATCATCTTAAGAGAAGAAGGCAGGAACATTTCGCCTACGATTTATATCAATGACATGTATAAGAAGTATCAGGACTGTGGTGATCTTGAGGAAACACTTATGGCTGCATGTGACTTCATGGAAAGGGCATATGAGCAGGCTCCGGATGTTGATGTGGACAGCATTATGAGGGATGCTAACGAGAAGATTGTATTCCAGCTCATCAATACAGAGCAGAATAAGACATTTTTGGAGCAGGTGCCGCACAGAGAGTTCCAGGATCTTTCTATTGTGTATAAGGTAATAATCAGTGCAGATAAGGATGCGGTGCAGAGTTCAAAAATTACAAATGAATTTGCAAAAAGACTTGGAATGAGTGAGGAACAGCTCTTTAAGTGTGCAGCGGAAAACACAAGAAGACTCTTCCCACCTGTAGTACGAAGCATGAATGACATTATGAGAGAAATGTTCGCAAGGGATGGGATGCCACAGGAGATTGCAGATATGATGATAGCCGAGATTCCACCGGAGCAGACGATGTGGGTGATTTCCAATGAAAAGGGTATCAATGGTGCAGCATCCATGCTTTATGAGAATGAGCTTCATGAGCTGGCAGAGAGTTTAGAGAGTGACCTTTATATTCTCCCTTCGAGTGTGCATGAGGTTATTGCAGTATCTTCAGATATGGGAAGCCCTGAGATGCTTGCACAGATGGTAGTCGAGGTAAACATGCAGGAGGTGTCTTTGGACGAGAGACTTTCCAATCAGGTATATCACTATGATAAGGATTTAAGAAAACTCACCCTTGCAACTGATACACCAAACAAGAGACTTGATGGTATCGTTGCAGAACCTCCCCTTGTATATGATGAGAAGGAAAAGTCCAGATAGGAGGCAGTTATGCAGGAACTTACAATGGAAGAACTCATTGCTCTCATAAACAGCCAGAAAGGTGACTTTGTTATCCGTGTCGAGTTTGGAGAGGAGGCGGTGTCTGATGCCAAAGAAGAATGACTTCAAGCTTGATGTGGTTTCGGTAAGACTTGTAAAGGATGCTCCGATTTATTCGGAGCACACCTTTAACAATCCGGCGGATATAGCTGCTGTCATGGGAGACTGTATGTGCCAGTTTGACAGGGAAGTAGTGTGTGTGGTCAATCTAAGGTCAGATTTAAAACCTATCAATGTGCATTTTGCAAGTGTGGGTTCTTTAAATGAGGCAATGGCACATCCGAGAGAGCTGTTTAAATCAAGTATCCTAAGCAATGCGGCAAGCATGATGTTAATCCATTGTCATCCATCCGGGAATGTATTCCCAAGCAAGGCAGACACGATGATGACAGACCGCATGAACAAGCTGTGTGAACTGATGGGAATACCGCTCATTGACCATATCATAGTCGGTGGAGACAATCGTGAATTTTTCAGTTTCAGGGAAAAAGGCATGATTGATAATCCTAAGATTACACTAAGCACAGATTACCGGACACTTGATATCAAGTCACCGCTTGTAGCAGAGCAGGGAAAGGCAAGGTGAAAGCATGGATGGAAGATTTACGGATGAAGAGCTTGCCATAGCAAAGAGTGTTGACCTGTGTGCAGTAGCAGAAAGCCTTGGGTATACAGTAAAGAGGATTGGCAAATACCACACTTTAAAGGAGATGGATTCCATCCGTATCTATAACAGAAGCCATTGGTACAGATGGTCAAGGCAGTTTGACAAAGGCAACAATGGCGGCTCACAGATAGATTTCTTACGGGTATTTTGTGGAATGAGTGTAAAAGAGGCTGTGTTCTGGCTTTTAGATTTCGCAGGATACAGAAGAATTGAGAAGCCTGTAAAGCAGCCTCTTGTTCATCAGGTATCGCAGAAGCAGGCAGAGGAGAGAAAGCCATTTGTCCTACCGGAACTGGCAGGAGATAATTCCTATCTTATTTCATATCTGAATCAGGAGAGAGGAATCAGCAGGACTGTCATAGATCTGTTTTTAAAAGATGGACTGATTTATGAGAGCAGGCATTACCACAATGTTGTTTTCAAAGGAAATGATAAAAATGGAGTGACAAGATTTGCAAGTATGCGGGGAGTGTTTGATAAGCAGGGCAAGCCATTCAAGTGTGATGTCACAGGAAATGATAAAAACTATGGATTTAATGTGGTAAATGTTAACAGTACAGAGCTTGTAGTATTTGAGGCTGCAATTGACCTTATGAGTTATGTCGATATCTTCGCAGATTATGAATCGAATAAGCTGGCACTTGGGATGCTTGCAGATGCACCACTTGAGACTTTTCTTCGGGAACATCCGCAGATTACTTCCATCCGGTTCTGCCTTGATGGAGATGAGCCGGGGAGAAAAGCAGCAGCTGAACTTATGAGAAAGTATTATGAGCTTGGATATGAGGTAGAAGACTGTCCGCCACCTGCCGGATATAAGGATTACAACGAGTGGCTTGTAGCGGCAAAGCTTAATCTGAACAGGATGAATAAGCGAGCAGATGAACCAGTCAGGGCATGAGAAAACGGATTTTGATGTGTGGGGGCAGAAAGCGCCCCCAAAACAGCAAAGTGGGGGCAGAAAGCGCCCCCAAAATGTCAAAGTGGGGGCAAAAAGTGCCCCCACAATTTGGACACGACAAAATCCGGACGAAAGCAAAAATAAAAGTGGGGGCAGAAAGCGCCCCCAAAATAACAAAATGGGGGCAGAAAGCGCCCCCAAAGTAGCAAAGTGGGGGCAAAAAGCGCCCCCACTTTCATAAACAGAGGGTTTTAGGGAGATTTTCTCCCTAACTAGATGGCATTAGGACAGAGATGTCTCTAATGCGTATCTAGCCGTAAACCTAAGAGATTCAGACAGGCGTGTGGGTGGAAGAGATATACAAAACACGGATAAGGGAGGTGCAGGAAAGCAATGGATAAAGAACTTACAATAATCGCAGAACCAGAGGAACTTATTGCCTGGGCAGACACATTTGATATCTTACTAAACCCTTCGATAGAAGATGCTGCAATTCTGCTTAACTATATGGAAGGACATGATTATGCCATTGGCATAGATTCAGATGGGAAGATGTACAGGCAGGATATTGCTGAAGAGAATGGCGAGATAGAACCATATTCGATTGATGATGTTATAGATATTGTCTGTGAATGGAACTATGAACTGATACTTGATGCGGAAGCACACAGGAGTGATCCAAAGGATTTTAACGACTATAACGAGTATCAGAACAAGTATGAAAGTCTGAAAGCAGATGAAAAGAGACTGGACAGATTGTTTGATAAAACCAGTTATGGTAAGGAACTTATAGAAGTTGCCACAGAGCTTGCAGACAGGGTTATTGCCCAGCTGGGTAATAAAGAACTGGAAAAAGCTGCTGTAACAGTAGCAGAAGGAGTAAGAGAATACAGTACGGGTAAGAGAGGAAGGTAATTCTATGGCGGATAAAGTTCATTGTATAAGGAAAACACTAAGACTTATGCCACAGGAAGCGAAGGTACTTTCTGATAAGGCAAAGGCAAATGGAATGAATGAAGCCGAATATATCAGGCTTCTAATCAGTCAGAAACCAAATGATTATCCGGAAGTAAGGAAACTTCTTAAAGAGCTTATCAATGAGATAAACCGAATCGGCATTAACATCAATCAGATTGTATTTAACAGCAATGCACAGCTGTATTCCAAGAAAGATAAGGAACAGCTTGTGGCATATATGAAAAAGCTGAATCAGTCTGTCAGCGAGGCGGTGGTAAAGATTGGCAATCAGTAAGATACTTCACATGAAGGACAGCGGGAATTCTTTTCATGCAAGGCATTTGAAACGGGCACTGGATTATGTGATG
Organism: Roseburia sp. OF03-24; assembly: GCF_003463035.1. Lineage (NCBI taxonomy): Bacteria > Bacillati > Bacillota > Clostridia > Lachnospirales > Lachnospiraceae > Roseburia > Roseburia sp. OF03-24. Next base: position 9,455 of record NZ_QSCK01000049.1, read on the forward strand.
AATCCTGAGAAAACGCAGGGAGGAAGACTTGTGGGAGCCATAAACTGTCAGGCAGATATGGCTTTTGAACAGATGATGGATACAAAGAAGCAGTTTGGAAAAACAGACAAGCGACAGGGGTATCACATCATTCTTTCCTTCAAAGAGGATGAGGTGGAACCGGACAGGGCTTTTGAGATAACACAGAAGTTTGTAGCAGAATATCTTGGTGATGCCTATGAAGCGGTATTTGTGGTTCATGATAATACAGACCATGTTCATTCACACATTGTATTTAACAGTGTAAGCTTTGTGGATGGGAAAAAGTATCGCTACGAGAAAGGTGACTGGGCAAAGTATATCCAGCCGATTACCAATAAGCTGTGTCAGGAGTATGGTCTTTCCATTATAGATGTGGAGGATGGCAGCAAAGAGAAAAAGCATGAGAATTATAAGGATTGGAGCGAATATCGTGAAGGCAGCTTTGTGTGGGCAGATATGATAAAAAGAGATCTTGATGCCTGCATTTTACAGGCAAATGATTTCAGTGGATTTCTGGAGCTGCTGTCGGAAAAAGGATATGAGGTCAAGCAGCGAAAGTATCTGGCAGTCAGACCACAGGGGATGACAAGATTCAGAAGATGTAAGACTCTTGGCGAGAATTATTCACAGGAAGCTATTGTGGAGCGTATTGCTAAGGAAGATTTATCTTTTTACCAGTCACAGAATGAGGAAAAACAGGCAGTGATAGTAAAGTGCTATGTCAAAAGATACCACAGGGCGAAGATGTCAGGCTTGCAGAAAAGATATTATGCAAAGCTTTACCGGATTGGAAAGCTGAAAAAGAAGCCATACAGTCAGGTATGGAAGTATAGGGATGATATCCGAAAGATGCATAAGCTGCAGGAGCAGTATCTATTTCTGGTAAGGCATAAGATTGAGAGTGCGGAAGAACTTGTTTCGGTACTTGATAATCTGACGGATAAGAAGAAAGAAGCATCAAAGGAAAAGAGTAAGACCTATAAGGCTAAGGAAAGATTCAAAGATATTTTTGACAAGGCTGAACAGATCCGGGAGCTTGATGATGCGGAATCATGTTACCAGAGTGGGGATACCTTCTTTGAAGATGAGCACAATGCATGGGAAAGGCTTAACACTGAACTTTTAGCACAGGGATACAGTGTGGAAGAGGTCGAGAGTCTTAGAAAGAAATATGAGAGCAAGTATGCACAGGACTGTAAGGCAGAACGGGCGGTATCAAAGGAACTTAGCCTTGGAAGATCAATATGGAAGGAACTTACTGTATCAGCTTCGGCAGAAGAGAAGCAGTATGACAAAGAAACAATAAGAGACAGAAAAGAACAGCCGATGCGTTAGGCTGTTTTTTTAGTGGTTAGGAGGCATATATGGAAGAAAAAAGAGAGCCATTAAGTGAAATGGCGATTGAGAGAAAGATACAGATTCTTCGTAATAAGCATATGGACAGTGAGGTCATTGCTCTTGTCAAAAGCGATTATGAATATGGACTGACTGATGATGAAATCGGTCTGTATCTTAACAAAAGTTATGACATTGAGCAGATGAAGGTGTTATCAAAATGTCTGCATAAGGGTGTATCAGAAGAGTTGTTAACGCTGCTGAAAGATAGCAGGATGGCAGCACCTAAGATGCAGACAGCATTAGATTACTATGAAAAAGGTGTGCCGATTGATGCAATCAGAGAGGTAGTCCAAAAAGATGATACAGCAGTAAACATGCGCAGGATGTTTGATGTCGTATTAGATAAGCTTAATAAAGCTAAAGAGCAGGTGCCACAGGATTTAGAGTATGTGAAAAGTCTTGTAGCCCAGATGGATGAAGTGGTCGAAAAAATCAATCACCAGAATGAAAGGTATGATGCCCTGAATAAGAAGCTTTCTGAAATAGAAACTTCCAAAGATGATGAGGAAGTCAGGGAGCGTCTGGTCAAGGAGAACCAGGATAAGGATGCTCTTATCAACAGTCAGCAGAATGAACTGAATAAGGCAAGCAGTACGATTGCAAGACTCAGGGATGATATTGAGAAAAAGGATAAGGAGATAAAGCGTATGGGAGACAGAATAGAGTCATTGGAAGATAAGATCATAAGTGTTGCCACAGAGAATAAGAAAGAGGCAGAAAGTAAGGCAGAGCCGCAGGAAAGCCAGTCCGTACCACAGGCAGAAAAAAAGATGGTTGATACAGTTGCAGTTCCGCAGAATATGCAGGCTGTGGCAAACGGAATTCCGGTCTATTATCAGATTCCGGTAGTTGATGGTACTGGAAATGTGGTGCAGAGACTTCCGATTGAGAGAAGTGTGAGAAAGAGCAGCAACAGCGGAGTGGCAAGCCTTTTTGCAAGACTGTCATTTAAGAAAAAGTCAAGAGCAGACATTGTAAAGCTGGTTGCATCGGGAGACCTTGTTCCGGCGCAGCTTGTGCAGATTAAGAGTGCAATAGAAAAGGGACTTACTGAGTCACAGCTTGTAGAGCTTATAAACAACAACATTTCAGCGGAAAAGATGAAGGAGATCATTGAGATTGCTGTGCTTGAAAACAGCATGGCAGATTAGGAGGAACTTATGAATTTAGCAGTAGTAAATGAAGCAGTAACAGAGATGAATGGTGTGGAGCATCAGTTTACAGAGGAAGAGAAAAACTTTGTTGTCCAGTTCGCATTCAGAAGTGGCAGCAAGGAAGACACGATTTCTCTTATTGAAGCTTTGGCACATTCAGCGGATAAGGCTGAGTCGGACGAGATTATGGTCACATACAGGTCTAAATATGATATGAAGCCTGCATGGGTGGAACAGGTGGAAAACCTGCTTGTGGCACTTGAAATGTATCGTATCGAGGAGGAGAAAGCAATCAATCATCTGGCAGATATTTTGACTGCTTATGGTATTGATGTATCAGCCGAGGAAATCCGTACTACAGAGACAGAAACGCTTAAAACAACAGTCAGAGAGAAAGTAGAGGTGCGATAATGGCAGAAGAGATTCAGGAAGCGGTGCAGATCATCCGTGTAGCTTATGATGGCATTGAGATTGCCATGAAGGTAGGAAGCGGCGGCATTGCTGCCATGCAGAAGGCAATAGATTTCTTAAAAGGGATGCTTGATTATGAGAAGTCACTTGGCAAGACATGCATGAGAAAGCTGCTCCTAAAGGGTGGCGATTTACAGGTGTTACAGTTTAATACCGAAGATATGAAAAAGGTTGAAAAGATGGCAAAGAAGTATGGAATACTCTATTCAGTACTTCCAGACTGTAACAGGAAAGATGGACTGAGTGAGGTAATCTTTCATACAGAGGCAGTTCCCCGTGTGAATATGATGATACAGAAGCTCAAGTTTGGTAAGATTGCCACATTTGACGATTATCTGAAGAATGGAGATGAAAAATCCCTTGGCAAGCTGATGGATTTTTTGAAGAAACAGCAGGGAAACGAGAAAAGCCACACGATAGAAGGGGATAGGGTTAATACCGCCATTGACGGACTGATCGAAAAGGTCGGAATGTTTGCAATGGAAAAGAAAGCTATCAGTGTGGATCAGGTCAAGGAGAATTTCAGTATCAATGGTGAGCAGGCTGAAAGTGTTATCAAACAGCTTGAGACAATCGGTGTGCTTGGCAGTAAGAAGGAAGATGGTACGCATGCAGTCATGATGGATAAGGATGCATTTATCAACCGTGTCAGAGGATATCAGGACCTTGCAGAGAGAATGAGGGCAGTAGCCGCATCAAAGAATGCCAATCTTTCGGATGTTACAATCAGTAAGAAACTCATTATTGAGGAGAATGACCATGCAGTTAAGACAAGAATCCCCGGAACATGGGGAGACGAAGCAAGATATGTATGGCTTCGTAAAGAAAACATTATGGACATCCATAATGGAAAGACTATGCTCACGTTTCTCGATTCCAATAAGGATTATAAGCTGTATGACAGCCAGAATCGTGTTGTAACAACACAGAAGGGAACAGAGCTTTATACGCATTATGATAAGGTGGAGGCATCTGTCAGGGAGCGTTATGAGAAAGTCCAGAAACAGCAGAAAAAGACCACGCAGCAGAAAACAGTCACTACCAAGAAAGCGAGGTAGTTTTATATGCAGACAACAAAGAAAAAACCATCACTGATATTCATTCTTGTGGGTGCAGTATTAGCGGGGTACCTTGGTTATCTGATAAATGGTGCGTGGTCGGAGGGAGTGGCATTTAATGAATTTATGAACAGATTCAATGAAGTATGTGCTGCTCCCTTTGCAAACTATTACAATACGAATACTATAAAAGCGGTAGCCATTGCATTAGGAATCTATGCGATGGCTATTGTTATGTATTACACCAGCCAGAGAAACTATATGCCCGGCAAGGAGTTTGGTACAGCGAGATTTGAAAATCCAAAGCAGGTTAATAAGATACTGGCGGATAAGGACGAGAATTTCAATCGAATACTAAGCCAGAATGTGAAGATGTCACTTGATTTCAGAAGGCTGAAGCTCAATGGAAATATTCTTATCTGCGGTGGTTCCGGTGCCGGTAAGACATTTTATGAGGTAAAGCCGAATCTGATGCAGATGCCACATAACTGTTCATTTATCTGTACTGATCCAAAAGGTGAGATTCTTAGAAGCTGCGGGCAGATGTTAAAGAATAACGGATACAATGTGAAGGTCATCAATCTGCTTGAGATGGATAAGTCAGACTGTTACAATCCGTTTTCCTATATCAGGGAGGAAACGGACGTGGTAAAGCTGATTACCAATCTTATCAGTAATACCACACCAAAGGGTTCCACTCCAAGTGATCCATTCTGGGAGAAAGCAGAAGGATTATTTTTACAGTCAATCTTTTATTATGTATGGCTTGAAGTACAGCCGGCAAAGAGAAACTTTGAGACAGTACTGAAGCTTCTTGGAGAAGCAGAAGTGACAGAGCAGGGAAAGGCATCGAAACTGGATGTGCGAATGAAGTTCTTAGAGGAGAGTTCTCCACTTGGAGCTAATCATCCGGCAGTAAAACAGTACAACAAGTGTATGAGAGGTGCAGGAGATACAGTACGTTCCATTATTATCAGTGCAAACTCAAGACTTGCATTTCTTGAGAATAAGCAGGTTTTACGACTTCTTTCTAAGGATGAGCTGAATCTATCTGATATAGGTATTGGAGTCAATGGTGATGGAGAGACGAAGACAGCACTCTTTTGTGTAATCCCCGATAGTGACAAGTCCTATAATTTTATTATCGGAATGCTCTATACTCAGATATTCCAGGAATTGTACTATCAGGCGGATTTTAACTGCGGTGGCAGACTCCCGATTCATGTGACATTTATGTTAGATGAATTTGCGAATGTTGCATTGCCAGATGATTTTTGTTCGCTGCTTTCTACAATGCGAAGCAGGGAAATTTCCAGTATTATCATCATACAGAACTTTGCCCAGTTAAAGGCACTTTTCAAGGATACTTGGGAAACCATTCCAGGCAACTGCGATACTTTCATCTATCTTGGAGGCAATGAGCAGAGTACGCACAAGTATGTCTCGGAACTGCTTGGAAAAGGCACGATTGATAAAAAATCAAGCGGAGAGACAAAGGGGAGGCAGGGAAGCTCGTCAAGAAATTATGATGTTTTAGGCAGGGAACTGTTTACACCCGATGAGGTAAGAAAGCTGGATAATAAGAAATGTATTATTTTTATCCGTGGATTTGATCCTATCATGGACAACAAGTTTATTCCATTTAATCATCCGATGTTTAACCAGACAGCAGATGGCAAGGGAGAGCCTTATGTTCACGAGATAAGAGGAGCAAATAATCTTATCGGTCCGCCATTTGAGATTCTTTCAGACAAGGCAGTTAAGTATTATGAAAAACTGAAGGATAAGGGCGAGAATGTGTATATAGATTCTCTAACCTATGAGCAGTTTATGATGCTTGGCGATGCGGAATTAAGCAGAAGATTCTCCATGCAGGATGAAGCAGAGCAGAAAGCAAAGATAGACAGGGAACAGGCAAATGAGCTTGAGTATGTCGATGAATCGCAGAAAGCAGATAGTACAGCAACTGCCAGTGGTTCTAGTGGAAACGCTGGTGGTAAGCCTGTAAGGAATCCTGAAAGGGAAAAGCCTAAGTGGGAAGATACTATTACAAACCGAATGCTTCATTGGTCATATACACCTGAGCAGAAAGAGGAGCTAAAGATGGCACTTGCGGCAGGAATTCCTAGAGCAACGATACTGACTTATTTCTATCCAGAGGTAACGGTGGAGAAGATGAGTTCTTATCGAAAGAAGCAGTAAGTTATCGCATAGGCACAGAAGTTGTGGTATACTGTGCCTATGTGAGATTAAAGAAACTTACAAATCGTTAAGGAAAGAATCGAAGGTGGTGCAAACGAAAAAGCAGTA
>NZ_QSCK01000005.1:0-141883 GCF_003463035.1 Roseburia sp. OF03-24
AAATGTGTATGGCAATAAACATGAGCATAGTGGAATATATTGAGGTTTTTGCCAACGTTATCAAACAAATAATAAACTATTGAATATAGTTATTTGGAAATATTTCTTTATCAGATTCAGACACAAAACACTAAAAATTTACGCACTTCCAAGGGTGTAAAATGAGTTCCCCAGCGAAGGGTGGTTCACAACCTTGCGGCTGGCAAATCGCATCAAGCCAGGACTCGTTTTGTGACTTTGGGAGAAAATTAGAAAGTCTTTGTATGCCTGTTCACAATACAGTGTTGTGCTGCCATGGACGGCAGCACAAGTCCTAATGTGCCCGGACGGCACATTTAGGACGTACACGTCACTCCGCCTCAACCTGAATCAGGCATACTTAGACTTTCTTATTTTCGGACAACGGAACAAAACGAGTCCCGGCTTGATGCAATTTGCCAATCGAAAACCCCCGGAACCACCCTACACGAGGAAACTCATGTCACCCACAAACCAGCATTTGTCTCAACAAAATTCAGTTGGAAGTATTTTGAGAAATAATCAGTTGCAGTACCGGAACATTTTATCTGTCAGTATTCTTGCAAAGATCAGTCCAAGCGGCAGGCATACGATGATAAGGATCGCAGAGGCAAACCAGGAAGCTGACACATCCAGTGACATAATGCCAAGATTATAGATCGCGCGGTACAGATACAATCCAGGCACCATAATGACAATGGATGGAACAGTGATCGCGATTCTTGGATAACCGACATGATTTTTTAAGAGCGATGCAAGAAGTCCGGCAGTCAGTGCACCTAAAAATGCTGCAGCAGCAGAAGGTGTTCCCAGGAGATCTACAAGTTCCAGACGGAAAGTGTTTGCAATAGCACCAATGATCGCAGCAGAAGCGGCAAGCTTTGCCGGACTGTTGAACATGACGGAAAATCCAAATACGCCACAGAAACTTGCGAGCAGACGGAATACGATTTTTTCAGCCAGACTGAGATTTAATGGAAGAAAATCTACCGGCTGTAAATGCAGTAAAAGTGCTACCATCCATGCAAACATTGTGGCGACGGCAATAATGATCAGCGCATAAGCAAGACGTTCCAAACCGGAACGCATATCCAGTTTTGCAAGGTCGATACCGCTTGTGATAAATGGAAAGCCTGGGATGATAAAAAGCATTGCACAGATATAGCCTGCTTCATGCTGAATGGAAATCCCCCACAGAAGCTCTGCGATTTTTAAAAGTCCGGTATAAACCAGACAGGCACCTGAGACAGAAACGGCGATGCACAAAAAGAGTGTAAAATGATGCTTTGTGAGTTTGCACCGGAGATAATTTCCGATGCCTGCGCCGAAGAAAGCACAGAGCATTTCAACAGGTCCGCCGCCTAACAAAAATGTAAACGCACTGCATGCAAAAGCAGCAGCACATCCGAGTGCAAAGGGCGAATAAAGACCATGGATCTGTTCGATCTGGTCTAAATAAGCATGAATCTGCTCCCCTGACATTGTGCAGCATTCACCTGCAAAGTCATTGACGAAACGTTCTAACCTGTTTAATTTTGAAGTGTTGACACCGGTGTTTGTCAGGCAGAGAGACTGTGAAAAACAATCGTTTCCGTCAAAACAGGTATATTCGATCGACATTAAACCAATGTCTGCGGTACAGGTGATGCCGAGCAGAGAGGCAAGCGTATTCATAGAACTGCGTACCCGCCATGCACCTGTACCACAGGAGAGCATCATCAGACCGGTACGCCCGATCACGGATGCTTTTTCGGTAAGACCTGCCTGGGTGATCGGCAGTTCTTTATCATTTCCTGTGAACTGATGCCAGGGAATATCCATATGATTTTTGATGATCCGATTCTGTATCATTTAAAACACTTCCTTCTATAATAAATAATGTTTTGGCTGATATAAAGTGTATCTGCTCTTAGCAAAAAGTCAAGTCAGTATTCGTATAAATTTATCTGTAAATGAGCCGATAACCATAATAGAAACGAGAAAAGCCCATAAATGGAATTAGAAGGCAAAAGTCAGATTTTTCACGGAAGAAAGGGGATTATTATGAGTGAGATCAGTAACAACAGTGCATTAAATTCTTATGCAGCGGACTATTCTTACCGCACAGAATACAACAGGAAAGCGGATAATAACAAAAAGACCGATGGCACAAAAGAGACGGATAAGACGACAAAGAAAAGCAAGGTAAGTGGAAGAACGATCGGAGATCCGGTTCTGAGTGATAAAGCAAAAAAATATTATGAACAGTTAAAAGCAAAATATTCCAATATGGATTTTATCCTTGTTTCACCGGAGCAGAAGGAGGAAGCCGAGAGTAAAAAGGGGATGTACCAGAGCTCGAAAGAACTTATTGTCCTGATCGATTCAGACAAGATTGAGAAGATGGCAGAGGATGAGGAGTATCGCGCAAAATATGAGGGGATTTTAAGCAATGCAACATCCCAGTTAAGCCAGATGAAAGACAGTTTAGGATCGAAAGCAGATTCCGTCAGTTCTTTTGGGATGACCTTTGATGACAACGGAAATGCATCATTTTTTGCAGTTGTCGATAAATCTCTTGCGGCACAGAAAGAGCGTATCGCTGATAAAAAGGAAGCTGCAGCAGAAGAAAAAAAGAAAGCGCAGAAAAAAACACAGGAAAAACGCGCGGAAGAGAGAAAAGCAGACAGGGCAGATAAAAATAAGAAAATGGATTCTGCCGATAAGACGAATTCAAAGGAAAAGTCATCAGATGCGGACAAAGTGACGGTTTCCGCTTCCTCCTGGGAAGAATTGCTCAAAAAGATAGATAATGTCATTTATGAGAGCAGGGCAGATTCTGTCCTGACGAAAGAAGAAAAAGCAGTCGGACAGTCTTTTGATTATTCCATATAAAAATACTGGTTTTAGTGGGAAAAAAGGACAGTTGAATCACAGCGCATTCTATGGCAGAATAAAAGAAAATACAGTAGAAAAGATGTATAGGGTGACATTGTGAAATATACAGTATTGATTGCGGATGATTCAAAACTTCAGAGAGTAATTTTAAAAGAAAATTTAAAAGATATCTATGATGTGGCAGAAGCATCATGCGGGCAGGAATGTCTTGATCTGGTAGAGAACAGCGAAGGAAAGATCGATGTCGTTCTTTTGGATATTGTGATGCCGGGAATAGATGGATTTGAGGTGCTGAGGAAAAGACAAAGATCCGAAATCTTTAAAAATATACCTGTGATCGTACTTACCATGAGTGATATGAAAGAAGATCAGGAACTCGCAGAACAGTTAGGTGCCGATGGATTTCTGTTAAAACCGGTGAATCCGAAAGATGCTCACTTTCGGATTCGTCAGGTTTTAGGGGAATAAAAGAAGAGATTGCCTATATGTAAAAGAAAAAATTGAATCACGGAAACAAAACGTGTATAATGGATATAGAAATATGTTTGACAGGGGAAAAATTATGGCACAGAAAATTATTTTAACAGGTGACCGCCCGACGGGCAAATTACATGTGGGACATTATGTAGGCTCTTTAAAGCGAAGAGTTGAACTTCAGAATTCCGGAGAATATGACAAGATCTTTATTATGATCGCAGATGCACAGGCACTTACAGATAATGCAGATAATCCTGCAAAAGTGCGCAGCAATATCATGGAAGTAGCACTCGATTATCTTTCTGTAGGAATTGATCCGGCGAAGTCGAATATCTTTATCCAGTCTTATGTGACAGAGCTGACAGAGCTGACATTTTATTATATGAACCTTGTTACGGTATCGAGACTGCAGCGCAATCCGACCGTAAAATCAGAGATTCAGATGCGTAACTTTGAGACAAGCATTCCGGTTGGATTTTTCTGTTATCCGATCAGTCAGGCTGCTGATATCACTGCATTCCATGCAACGACAGTTCCGGTTGGCGAAGATCAGATGCCGATGCTTGAGCAGACAAAGGAGATCGTACACAAATTTAATGCCGTATACGGTGAGACACTGACAGATCCGCAGATCTTACTGCCGGAAAACAAGGCATGTTTAAGACTTCCGGGTATTGATGGAAAGGCAAAGATGAGTAAATCACTCGGCAACTGTATTTATCTCTCCGAGCCGGAAACTGACGTAAAGAAAAAGATCATGTCCATGTATACTGATCCGAATCATATCCGCATTGAAGATCCGGGTAATCTTGAGGGCAATACAGTATTTACTTATCTGGATGCGTTCTGCAATGATGGACATTTTGCAGAATATCTTCCGGAATATTCCTGTTTACAGGAGTTAAAAGATCATTATACACGCGGTGGTCTTGGCGATGTCAAAGTGAAGAAGTTCTTAAATAATGTCATGCAGGAAGAGCTTTCTCCGATCCGTGCACGCAGAAAAGAATACGAAAACCGTATCGATGATGTGTATGATATCTTAAAGAAAGGCAGTGAGACTGCAAAAGCTGAGGCAGAAAAAACGCTTGCCGAAGTAAAACATGCGATGAAGATCGACTATTTTGATACACCGGAGTTTTTAGAAGAACAGAGAGAAAAATTCAAGTAAAATATAAAAAGACTGCCCTGCAGGTGGAAACACAGCGGGGCAGCTTTTTAATTCATAGGAAATTACGTCCTAAGAATCAGAAAGCTCTCCGGGCGGGATGCGCATCTCGCGGAGAAGAAGTTAGCTGTAAACAGCATCGCTCGAGCGCGAAAGAGTCGCAAGCGACTCTTTGTTCTGTAACGGGATTTTATCCACGGATAAGGTTTACGAAGTGTGGCATTTTGTGATAAAGTATAGAAGTACATTTTTTGGAAAGGAAAACAGACGTGGTAAGACGAAGAAAAAGTGGTTTAAACTTTGGAAAACGAAAGAAAAAGATCAATTTTACAGTAGTAAAAGAAGTTTTGTCATGGACAGTAGAAATAGCACTCACATTACTTATTGCATTTACCTTTGTTTATTTTATCGGACTCCGGACAAGTGTTGTAGGACAGTCAATGTCTAAGACATTAAATGGCGGAGACCAGATTTTAGTAAACCGTTTTGTTTATAAAGTGACAGATCCGAAAACAAATGATATAATCGTATTTCTTCCAAATGGAAATGAAAAATCCCATTACTATGTAAAGCGTGTCATAGGTGTTCCGGGAGATACCGTACAGGTTAAAAATGGAACGGTATACGTCAACGGAAAAGCATTTGATGAGGAAACGGATGTTGCATCTATTGAAGATGCAGGACTTGCTGCGGATGAGATCACACTTGGACCGGATGAATATTTTGTTCTGGGAGATAACCGTAATAACAGTGAGGACAGCCGTTATGCAAATATTGGAAATATAAAAAAAGACTATATCATAGGAAAAGCCTGGTTTCGGATCGCGCCGTTCTCGGAACTTGGATTTCTATAAAAATAAGAATATAAGATTTTATGCAGAGAAATGGAGGAAAATATGCAATTTCAATGGTATCCAGGGCATATGACAAAAGCAAAACGTCAGATGCAGGAAGATATAAAACTGATCGATCTGGTTATTGAGCTGGTGGATGCAAGAATACCGCTCGCAAGCCGTAACCCGGATATAGATGAACTTGGAAAAAATAAGGCAAGACTGATCCTGATGAACAAATCAGATCTGTCAGATACGAGAAGAAACCGCGAGTGGTCGGATTTTTTCCGTGAAAAAGGTTATTTTGTGGTCTGCTTAGATGCAAGAAGCAAGGCAGGGATGAAGGATGTTACAAATGTTGTGATGGAAGCCTGCAGGGAGAAAATTGAGCGTGACCGGAAAAGAGGAATCAAAAACCGTCCGGTACGTGCGATGGTTGTCGGTATTCCTAATGTCGGTAAATCGACATTTATCAATTCTTATGCCGGAAAGGCGTGTGCAAAGACTGGAAATAAACCGGGTGTTACAAAGGGAAAACAGTGGATCAGACTCAACAAAAACGTGGAACTGTTAGATACACCGGGGATTCTCTGGCCTAAATTCGAAGATCAGAGAGTAGGACTTTATTTAGCACTCATCGGTGCGATCAAAGATGAAATATTAAATATTGATGAGCTGTCGTTAGAACTGATAAAAATACTGTTAAGTGATTATCCGTCCGTACTTCATGAACGTTATGGTGTGGAGGAGGATGCAGAACCACCGGTAATTTTAGGACAGATCGCAGAAAACAGAAAGTGCATCTCAAAAGGCAACGAATTAGACTACAGTAAAGCAGCTGCGCTTCTGATCGATGAATTCCGGAGTGGAAAATTAGGACAGATCACACTGGAACGTCCGAAAATGCAGGAGGACAGTGCCGGGTGAGACAGACGGATATCAGGGCAGTGTTAGAACTGATCCTGTATTTTGCACTTGTGGCAGGAATCACGTTTCTGATCATTCACTTTGTGGGACAGCGTACAGTTGTAAATGGTGTTTCCATGCAGCCGACGCTTTCCGATGGGGATAATCTTATCGTAGATAAGCTGTCCTATCGTTTTCATGATCCGGACAGGTTTGATATTATTGTTTTTCCACAGGAAGACGGCAGATATTTTATCAAGCGGATCATTGGACTTCCGGGGGAAAACGTACAGATCGATGAGGATGGATTTATTTACATCAATGGCGAAAAGCTGATGGAGTCTTACGGAAAAGAAGTGATGCGTGATCCGGGACTGGCAAAAGATGGGATAGATCTCGGAGCGGATGAATATTTTGTGCTTGGGGATAACCGGAATAACAGCATGGACAGCCGTATGGAAGAAGTCGGACTGATCGCGAAAAACAGGATCATAGGACGTGCATGGCTTCGTATTTATCCGTTTTCAGAAATCGGTTTTCAGAAATCGGTTTTCTAAAACATGGTTCCTGACACAGGGATACCCGTAAAATATGTGAGCTATTGTACAAAATACAGACAGCAGAAATGGAAGTGTCAGAGATGGAAGAACGAAAAATAGGACAGATCAAAGATGAATTAAAGGCGGCAACGGAAGCAATGCTGCCTTCTTTTATTGCTTCTTATGAGCCGGATGAGAGAAGCGGCGTTAAAAAACTTGTGGAGCAGGCAAAAAAGCGCCTGCAAAAATTAGAGGAAGAGCGAAAAAGAATCTGGAATCTGCAGGAATATGAGCGAAAATACAGTGAGTATGCATATATCTGCGGAATAGATGAGGTAGGAAGAGGACCTCTTGCCGGTCCGGTCGTTGCCGGTGCGGTGATCCTGCCCAAAGACTGCGATATACTATATATCAATGATTCTAAAAAACTTACAGCGGCAAAACGTGAGGAACTTTATGATGAGATCATGGAGAAGGCGGTCGCAACAGGGATCGGTATGGTGTCGCCGCAAAGGATCGATGAGATTAATATTTTACAGGCAACTTATGAAGCAATGCGTGAAGCTATAAGTAAATTAAATCCTTCACCCGATATATTATTAAATGATGCGGTGACGATACCGGAAGTTACAATTCCGCAGGTACCGATCATAAAAGGAGATGCAAAGAGTATTTCCATCGGTGCAGCGAGTATTATCGCAAAGGTGACGAGGGACAGACTGATGGTTGAATATGACCAGATCCTTCCGGAGTATGGTTTTGCGTCAAACAAAGGATATGGTTCGGCGGAGCATATTGCGGCATTAAAGAAATACGGCGCATCCCCGATCCACCGCAGGAGTTTTATCCATAATTTTATAGAGTAAACGTTTGAAATCGGGTGTAGTGTGAAAATATATTTTTCGCACATGGGAATGAGGTTTGTTATGCAGATCAGAGATATGTTGGGGCAGTACAGTCAGAATGTCAAAAACGGAACAGAGGAACTTATGAGTGCGCAGGGAACACAGAAACTTGTGTCATCCATGCAGGAACTAGAGCCGGGCAGCACGTTTGAAGGAACGGTTAACAGTGTCAAAAATGGCAAAGTTATTCTGGCACTCGGAAACGGACAGACTATAACAGCAAGACTCGATGGAAAAGTATCCATTCAACCGGGTGAGTCTATGTTTTTTCAGGTCCGTTCCAATGATGGGACAACGATCGCACTTCGTCCTTATGTTCAGGCAGGCAATATCAATAATCCGATCCTGTTAAATGCTCTGACTGCCGCAGGAGTTCCGGCGACAGAGCGGAATATCACGATGGTGGATTCCATGATGAAAGAACAGATGTCGATCAGTAAACAGAGTATTCTTGATATGGGAAGAGTTATAGGAAGCAATCCAAATGTCAATGTAAATACAGCGGTTCTGATGACAAAGATTGGACTTCCGGTCAGTACAGAGATGGCATCACAGTTTGAAAATTATATGGCTGACCAGCATGCGATCGTAGATGAAATGGATCTTGCAATGAATCAGCTCGGACGTCTTTTAGGAGATGCGGATTTAGGAGAGCAGCAGTCCTTTGAATTATATGGGAAAGTATTAGATATTTTAAACGGAGAGGGAGAAAGTTTCACACAGGCTGCGGATGGATTACAGCAGGATCAGACAGGAGCAGCCATAAATGCCGGAGAAAACATACAGGCAGGCACAGCCATAAATGCAGACGGCAATCTACAGGCAGGCACAGCTATAAATGCAGATGGCAATCTACAGACAGGCACAGCCATAAATGCAGATGGAAATATACAAGCAGGCGCAACAGTAAATGCCGGTGGCAACATAAATACAGAGACAGCTGCAGATCAGATTCAGAATCAAACAGCAGCTGGAGAAGCGCAGATGCAGCAGACTGCAAAAGATCTGATTTCAATGGGAACTGCAGAGTCAGGAGCAGAAAATGCATCATTAAAAAATACGCAGATGCAGACGGACACGTTAGAGCAGATCTTAGATCAGAATGGTCTGGATCATTTAAAACGTTTACTGCAGAATATCCCGACGCTGACCGGCAATACAGATCTTTTTGAGATGAATGCAGAGGAAGATGTGTTTGTGGATACAATGTCAGGAGAGGATGCGGGGAAGAAGACATTAGAATTAGCGCAGACAGTGACAGAACCGGAAGTAAATTTAAAACAGTCCATGACGGCAGAAGATTTTTTAAATACACTCCGGGATGCGTTAGGACAGAACCGGGAGTATGGATTTGCAGGAATGACCAAACTGTTCGGAAGTAAGGAATTTGCTGCGATCTTAAAGAACCGTGCCCAAAAACAGTGGCTGCTTGAACCGGAACAGTTAAAAGAAACATCTAAGGTCAGTGAACTTTATGAACGTTTAGATCACCAGATGAAACAGATGGAAAATGTAATGAAAGCTGCAGGAGTCACACAGAACTCTTTTGTACAGACGGCAGCAGACATCCGCAGCAATGTGGAATTTATGAACCAGATCAATCAGGTGTATACTTATGTACAGCTTCCACTAAAATTGTCGGGACAGAATGCATCCGGGGATCTTTATGTGTACACCAATAAAAAGAATCTGAATGATCCGGAAGCAGAACTGACCGCTTTTTTGCATTTAGATCTTGATAATTTAGGTTCCACGGATGTTTCTATCCGCATGAAGGACAAAAATGTAAAGACAAATTTTTATATTGCAGATGATGCGTCCTATGATCTGATCGAAAAGCATCTTCCGGTGTTAGAAAAGAGACTGGCACAGAAAGGGTATCATTGCAGCATTACGATGTCAAAAGAAGAAAAAAAGGTTGAATTTGTAGAAGATTTTCTGCAGAAAGATATGCCACAGATGGGGACGGTTCACAGATATTCGTTTGATGTACGTGCATAAGCAGCGCAGGAGGCAGTTAGTTATGTGGTTTGATGGAAAAAATAAAGAACAGGGGAAAAAACAGAAAACTGCAGTGGCGGTAGCATATGAGCCGGGTGATGCGGCACCGAAGATATTAGCAGCGGGAAAAGGAGAAGTTGCAGAGCGTATCATTGAAAAAGCGAAAGAAAATGATGTGCCGTTTTATCAGGATAATAAATTGGCAGAAACTCTCTCAAAACTTCAGATCGGTGATACGATACCGCCGGAACTTTATGATGTTGTGGCAGAAATTCTGGTGTTTGTAGATGATATGGATAAAATGAAAGCAAAATTAAGCAGGGCAGGATTACTGTGATCAGGTCTTGTTTTTACAGGATGGAAAATGTAAAATAAAATAGCGGAACAATGGGGGATAAACTACGGAGAAAGTAAATAAACGTGCAGTGGGGGCTGCATATGAGAAAACAGCGGGAGAATATTTACAAACAAAAGGATATGAGATCCTGCAGTATAATTTTCGCTGTCGCATGGGAGAAATCGACATCATTGCAAAAGATCAGGGATACCTTGTGTTTATTGAAGTGAAATATCGTAGGAACAGCAGGTGTGGACGTCCGGCAGAGGCAGTAACACCAAAAAAACAGCGCACGATCAGCAAGGTCGCATCCTATTATCTGCTGACACATGGCTGTGGAATGGATACGCCGTGCCGCTTTGATGTTGCAGCTGTATCTGGTGATGAGGTGGAACTCATAAAGAATGCATTTGAGTATCAGGGATATCTTTAGAATGGGAAGGATGACAGTGTGAATTTTAAAAAGAAAAATAATGACGTTGTATTAGAAGAAGTATGGTGTGAAAGTGGAGCGGGGGCAGGACTACCGCTCCTTAAATATCCTCTGCTTGAGCAGACCGGAATCGTAGAGCACTGTTTTACCACAAGATGTGGTGGTGTAAGTAAAGGAATTTATGAATCCCTGAATTTAAGTTTTACGCGCGGAGACGAGGAAGCGGCTGTACGGGAAAATTTTAAAAGACTTGCCGGTGCGATGAAAACAGATATTTCAAAGTTTGTTTTTACAGACCAGACACACACGACAAATATAAAAAGAGTGACGGCAGAGGATGCCGGAAAAGGTATTGTAAAAGAGAGAGATTATAAGGATATCGATGGTCTGATCACAGATGAGCCGGGACTTGTGCTCTCAACTTTTTATGCGGACTGTGTGCCGTTATATTTTGTGGATACGGTGCACCGGGCAATCGGAATGAGCCATTCCGGCTGGAAGGGAACTGTTGGAAGAATGGGGGCAGCCACGATCACAGCAATGAAGCGTGAATTTGGCACTGAGGCAGAAGATTTAGTCTGTGCCATCGGTCCGTCCATATGTCAGGATTGCTATGAGGTCAGTGAGGATGTTGCAGATGCTTTTAAGGAAGCATTCCCTGGTCATACGGATGAAATACTTCTGGATAAGAAAAATGGCAAGTATCAGCTTGATCTTTGGAAGGCGAATGAGATCGTCCTGACAGAGGCAGGTGTTTTAAAGGAAAAGATTGCAGTTACAAATATCTGTACCTGCTGTAATCCGGATCTGTTATTTTCCCACCGTGCCAGCCATGGAAAAAGGGGAAATCTTGGAGGATTTATTTATCTGAAAGAAAAGAATGGAGATTAGTGTGAAAAATATATTTTTCACACGTAAGATTTGTGCTGGCGCACAAACTTAAGATGCGCTGGAGGACAGCGCAGAAATGGAGATTAAAAATGGAAAAGAAAAATTACGTTGATTATATCGTGGAAGAAACAAAAAAGATCCTTGCGATCGACAGTCCGTCAGGCTACACCAAAGAGGTGGCAGATTTTGTCTTAGACGAATACCGTGCGTTAGGATATGAGCCGGAACTTACCGTAAAAGGCGGCGTCCTTGTCGCATTAGGAGGTAAAGAGAAAGACAATGCAGTGATGTTAGAGGCACATATTGATACACTCGGTGCGATCGTAACAGAGATCAAGTCAAACGGAAGACTAAAGGTATCTCCGATCGGTGGCATGAATGCCAACAATGCGGAGGCAGAAAACTGTCGTGTGGCAAGCAGATTTGCCGGTATTTTTGAGGGAACCTGCCAGCTTTCTAACGCTTCTGTCCATGTGAACGGGGATTACAGTGATACCAAACGAAGCTGGGATGAGATGGAGATCGTGCTTGACGAGAAAACAGCGTCTAAAGAAGAAACAGAGAAATTAGGTATCATGGCAGGTGATTTTGTATGCTTTGATTCGCGCACTACGGTCACAAAGACAGGTTATATTAAGAGCCGTTTTCTGGATGACAAATTAAGCGTCGGTATTTTACTTGGATATGCAAAATATTTAAAAGAAGAAAATATCACGACAGAGCGCATGATATACCAGCATATCACAGTCTATGAGGAAGTCGGACATGGCGGTGCAGCATCTATCCCGGAGGGTGTGACAGAAGTGATCTCCGTGGATATGGGCTGTGTGGGAGATGGACTCTCCTGCAGGGAAACACAGGTATCTATCTGTGCAAAAGACAGCAGGGGACCTTACAATTATGATGTTGTTACAGGACTGATCAAAGCAGCGAAAGACAACGATATTGATTTTGCGGTGGATGTTTACCCATACTATGGCTCAGATGCAGATGTGGCACTGACAGCAGGCTATGATGTGCGCCATGGTCTGATCGGTGCGGGTGTATACGCATCCCACGGATATGAGAGAAGCCATAAGGATGGTGTGAAAAACACATTTGAGTTACTGCGTGCATATCTGGGTTAGTCAGGCGCAGATGACAAAAGGTTGTATTTCTTTAGGATAACAGGCTGCAGGCTTCATAAAATCTTCATAAAATCTTCATAATATCATAGGATTATCTTTATTGTATCAGCAGATGCCCCGTGTTATAGTGACCGTATGATAGAAAATAGTACGGTTAGTACGGACAGGGGGTATCTGATTGATACAGTTAAATTATCGTGATTCCAAACCGATCTATGAACAGATCAAGGATGGACTCAGAAAACTTGTAATATCAAATTCTCTTTCTGCAGATGAAAAACTGCCATCAGTCCGGGAACTTGCGGCAAAGCTTGCCATTAACCCGAACACGATACAGAAAGCCTATCGGGATCTGGAAAGTGAAGGTTATATCTATACGGTCACTGGAAAAGGAACTTTTGTTGCAGAACGAAAAGAAGTATATGATGCGAGAGCGAAAGAGTTATTGACGGAATTTGATGAGATTGTGGAAGAACTATTCTTTTTGTCTGTAAAGGAAAAGGAATTGGTCGAACGTATGGATAATCTGGCAGAAGGGAAGGTGGACCAATGATACAGGTAAGTCATTTGGAAAAGTCCTTTGAGGGATTTCGTGCATTGAAAGGTGTGGATATGCATGTGGAAAAAGGTGCGATATACGGACTGGTCGGACCAAACGGAGCGGGTAAATCAACATTGATCCGCCATATTACAGGGGTATATAAACCGGATGCGGGTGAAGTTTTAATTGCAGGAGAACCTGTATATGAAAATAAAAAAGTAAAAGCAAAATTTTCCTATATTCCGGATGAAATATTTTATTTTATGCAGGCAGACACGATGGAAATGAAACGTTTTTATCAGGGAATTTATCCTGCATTTGATGAAAAACTTTTTTACCGTATGCAGGAGTTTTTCCCGAATATCGACGTAAAAAGAAGTATCAGACGACTGTCGAAAGGAATGCAGAAACAGGTTGCTTTCTGGCTTGCGATCTGTGCAAAACCGGAGTTTATGATCTTAGATGAACCTGTGGACGGACTTGATCCGGTCATGCGCAGACAGATCTGGAGCATTATCATGTCAGAAGTTGCAGAAAATCAGATGACAGTACTGGTATCATCCCACAATTTAAGAGAGCTGGAGGATGTCTGTGACCATGTTGGTATCATGCATCAGGGAAAAATCATGATCGAACGTTCCTTAAGTGATCTGCAGGGAAATGTGTCAAAGATCCAGGTCGCATGTCAGAGCGGTGTGCCGAAACTACCGGAAGAATTTGAAGTCCTTCATATGTCTAATACAGGACGTGTATATACATTGATCGTAAAGGGAAATCCGGAAGATGCCAAAAGAGCACTGGCCGAAACAAATCCGCTGATCGTGGATGTGCTTCCACTGACATTGGAAGAAATCTTTATTTACGAGATGGGAGGTGCTGATTATGAAGTCAAAGACATCCTCTTTTAATATGACGATATTTCGAAAGAATCTTACACATTACTGGCCGATCTGGGTGGTATATCTTTGCTATCTGATCATGGTGGTGCCGGTCAGCATCGGATTGATTTATGCGAATGTTGAAAATAATTATATTGGAAATATGCCGTTTGAACATAAACAGTACTATGTTGTTGGTTCCATGCTGTCAGATGCGGGATCGGTGATACCTGTTTTTGTTGCGGCAGCGGTGGCTGCACTTGCAGTATTTTCCTATTTATATAATCCACGCAATGCAAATATGATACATTCATTGCCGGTGGACAGACGGGAACTTTATATCACAAATTATGTGTCAGGATTTGTGTTTCTGTTTGTCCCGGAGCTGATCGCATTTATTGCAGGCGTGTTAGTATGTCTGGCGAATCAGATTAACTGTATACAGTATGTATTTTACTGGTTTATAGATATCGCAGGAGTATCATTTTTTGCATATTCGCTTGCAGTATTTGTTGCCATGCTCACCGGAAATATTTTTGCCATGCCATTTTATTACCTTGCGGTCAATTATCTGTGGATCGGCGGTACAAAGATGATACAGAATATTTCAAGTCTGATCTGTTATGGGGTATCAGATACATGGTCATATAATCCGTCGAGTATTTTATCTCCGCTTGACTATCTGTTCCATAATCTGTCGATGGGCATAGAGTATGATAAAGATTATGTACAGGCAGTCGGTGTTACGATCAGTGGTGGGAAAATTGTAGCGGCTTATGCGGTGGCTGCAGTTGTGATTACGGTTCTTGCATATGTTTTATATAAAAGACATAAGGTTGAGACGGCGGGAGATGTGGTCAGCATTTCCATTCTAAAACCGGTATTCCGCTGGTTGTCCGGTATATGTGGCGGCGGACTGATCGCACTTGCAGTATCGGCATTGTTATTAGAGTATATTAAAATGAATGAGTTTATCTGTCTTTTCATTCTTATGCTTGTTTTTGGCAGTATCTGTTTTCTGGCAGCGGAAATGGTTCTGCAGAAAAGTTTTCGGGTATTGTGCAAAAAAAGAATTATGGAATGGGTTGGCTTTGCAGCAGCAGTCCTGATCCTGTTAGGCTGTTTCCGTATCGATGTATTTGGCATTGAGCGCCGTATTCCGGATGCATCTGAGATTGAGGCGGCATTTGTGAATATGGATTATCCGATCTATATTTCAAAAGAACAGATACCAGAGATATTGAAGTTACAACAACAGTGCGTTGACAGTAAGGATGAATATTTATCTGTATATAAAAAAGAAAAAAATTATTATTATACAACATTCCGTTATTATATGAAGGATGGCTCTATGTTTGAACGGAGATATCCGGTTTCTGTTACCGATACGGCATTAAAAGATAAAAAAACCGTTGCATATAAGCTGGCTGCTTTAGAGGCAGATCAGGATAATCTGATGAAACAGGTTCTGGGCGATGGATATAAGGAAAATGATTATTATTCCGGTTATCTGACTGTTTATAATGGCAGGGGTGAGTCTGATGTATATACGTTTTCAAGGGACGAGAGCAACATTCTCAAAGAAGCCATTGAACAGGATGTAAAAGAGGGCAATTTTGATGCTTATCAGCTTCCTGCGGTTTATAAAGATGAACAGGAAAGCATCTATACCAATTCGCTTTCACTTTCCTATTATGGAAAAGGGAATGGTTACCAGACATGGGATTATTATTATAATTATATGGATTACAGGAATATGAGAAATAATAATGTTATGGTTGGTGATGCATCCGGCAGCTGTTATATTCAGGTTGGCCCAAAGTGTGTGAATACGATAAGAGTGTTAAAAAAGATGGGTGTGATAAATGATACCTGGCATCTGTACAATTATAATGAGCTTGAGGAGATTCAGAAAAATACAGGTGTGGCAGAATAAGTGAATGGGTCATGCTGAAAAGTCCGATGAGGAAAATATCTTTACAAGAACCACAGGATATTGTAAAATCAAAATAATGTTCAGAGCATGGTTTTAACCGCTCATGAGTGTATGAGATTTGAAGATAAAAGGAGTACAGAAAATTATGAGTAAACCTGTAGTGGCAATCGTAGGTCGCCCGAATGTTGGAAAATCAACGTTGTTTAACGTGCTTGCAGGCGAGCGGATTTCCATCGTAAAAGATACGCCGGGCGTGACCAGAGACAGGATTTATGCAGATGTGACCTGGCTGGATTATCATTTTACCATGATCGATACCGGTGGTATTGAGCCGGACAGTAAAGATATTATTTTATCCCAGATGCGTGAGCAGGCAGAGATCGCAATCGCAACTGCGGATGTGATCATCTTCCTGACAGATGTAAGACAGGGACTTCAGGATTCAGATGCCAAGGTGGCAGATATGCTGCGCCGTTCGGGAAAGCCGGTCGTTTTAGTTGTCAATAAAGTGGACAGCTTTGAAAAATTCATGCCGGATGTGTATGAGTTTTATAATCTGGGTATCGGGGATCCATATCCAATCTCAGCATCCTCCATGTTAGGTCTTGGAGATATGCTTGATGAGGTGGTTAAAAATTTCCCGGAATATAATAAGGACGAGGCTGAGGATGAGAGACCGAAAGTTGCAATCATCGGAAAACCGAATGTAGGAAAGTCATCCCTGATCAATAAACTTGCACAGGAGGATCGTGTGATCGTATCCGATATCGCAGGAACGACACGTGATGCGATCGATACGGATATCCGTTACAATGGAAAAGAATATGTGTTTATTGACACGGCAGGACTCAGACGCAAGAATAAGATTAAAGAAGAAATAGAGCGATACAGTATCATCCGTGCAGTGACTGCAGTGGAACGTGCTGATGTATGCATCATTGTGATCGATGCGACTGAGGGTGTGACAGAGCAGGATGCAAAGATCGCAGGTATTGCCCATGAGAGAGGAAAAGGCATTATCATTGCAGTCAATAAATGGGATGCCATTGAAAAAGACGATAAGACGATCTACCGCCACACAGAGAAGATCCGTCAGATCTTAAGTTTTATGCCATATGCGGAGATCTTATTTATCTCTGCAAAATCAGGACAGCGTTTAAATAAACTGTTTGATATGATCGATCTTGTCATCGAGAATAACAGCATGCGTGTGGCAACCGGTGTATTAAATGAAATTGTTGCAGAGGCAGTGGCAATGCAGCAGCCGCCTTCAGACAAGGGAAAACGTTTAAAGATCTACTATACCACACAGGTTGCAGTAAAACCGCCTACGTTCGTTATTTTTGTCAATGACAAAGAACTGATGCATTTTTCCTATACACGTTATTTAGAAAACCGTATCCGTGATACATTTGGATTCCGTGGAACAGCGTTAAAATTTATCATTCGTGAGAGGAAGGAAGAACAGTAATGCTTGGGGCAAGAATCATAGCAGTGGCAGTGGGGTATTGTTTTGGATTATTCCAGACAGGATATATTTATGGAGAAAAGCATGGCGTTGATATTCGGACACAGGGAAGCGGCAATGCCGGAACGACGAATACGCTTCGTGTGTTAGGCTGGAAAGCGGGTCTTATCACGTTTCTGGGAGATCTGTTCAAAGCTATTTTTGCTGTGCTCTTGATCCGGTTCATTTTTATTGGAAAATATCCGGATGCGGTCAAAATATTAGAACTTTATGCAGGATTTGGAGCAGTTTTAGGACATAACTTTCCGTTTTATCTGAAGTTTAAGGGCGGAAAGGGAATCGCGTGCACATCCGGTATGATACTTGCCGTATGCCCGCTTGCAGCACCAATCTGTCTGATCCTTTTTATCGGATCGATCGCAATTACAAGATATGTATCGTTAGGTTCGATTCTTGTGGTTACAAGTTATCTGATCCAGGTGCTTATTTTTGGACATATGGGATATCTGCATGTGGATGCTGTATATCTGCCGGAGTTTTACATAGTCAGCGCATGTTTTACAGCGATGGCATTATGGAGACACAAAGCCAATATTAAGCGTCTGCTTACTGGAACAGAAAACAAATTTGGAATGAAAAAAAATTAGGAGGAATCGGCATGTCAAAGACAGCGGTTATTGGTGCAGGAAGCTGGGGTACAGCACTTTCTCTGGTATTACATACAAATGGCAATGATGTGACAGTCTGGTCAATCGTGGAGCAGGAGATACAGATGCTCCGTGAAAAACATGAGCATGTGGATAAACTTCCGGGAGTAAAATTGCCGGAAGATATTACGTTTACAACAGATTTAAAAGAAGCGATCGAAGGAAAAGATTATCTGATCCTTGCAGTACCTTCTGTTTTTACAAGAAGCACAGCGAAATCTATGACTCCTTTCGTGAAAAAGGGACAGGTGATCGTCTGTGTGGCAAAAGGGATTGAGGAAGACACGCTTATGACACTTTCTGATATTGTAGAGCAGGAGATTCCTGCCGCAGATGTAGCAGTAATGTGTGGACCAAGCCATGCTGAGGAGGTCGGAATCGGACTTCCTACCACGGTGGTTGCCGGTGCAAGAAAAAAATCTGTGGCTGAGGGTGTGCAGGATATCTTTATGAACGAAGTATTCCGTGTATACACAAGCCCGGATGTCCTTGGAATGGAGCTTGGCGGATCTTTGAAAAATGTGATCGCGCTTGCAGCAGGAATGGCAGATGGACTTGGATATGGAGACAATACCAAGGCAGCTTTGATCACACGCGGTATTTTTGAAATCAGCAGACTTGCAATTAAGATGGGGGCAAATGCTGAGACGTTAAACGGACTTACCGGCATCGGTGATCTGATTGTAACCTGTGAGAGTAAACATTCAAGAAACCGTAAAGCCGGTATGCTGATGGGACAGGGTTACACGATGAAGCAGGCGATGGATGAAGTAAAGATGGTTGTTGAGGGTGTTTACTCTGCGAAAGCAGCCATTGCGCTTGCAAGAAAATACGAAGTAGATATGCCGATCATTGAGGAGATCAATCATGTTCTGTTTGACGATAAAACGGCAAAAGATGCAGTGCGCGAGCTGATGCTGCGTGACCGCAGGGAAGAACACAGCAGTTTAGAGTGGGCAGAATAGACAGGAGTAAAAATGGAACAGCAGACAATCAGGATTAAATATCATTCAGATGAGATAGAAAAACTTACTTATATTGACGGAAAAAGTGACTGGATCGATCTTCGGTCAGCAGAGCATGTTGTATTAAAAAAAGGCGAATTTAAGCTGATAAAACTTGGAGTATCCATGCAGCTTCCGGCAGGATATGAGGCGGTCATCGTACCGAGAAGTTCTACCTATAAGAATTTTGGAATCATTCAGACGAACCATATGGGTGTCGTGGATGAAAGTTATTGCGGAGATGATGATGTGTGGATGATGCCGGCACTTGCAATGCGTGATACAGAGATCAATGTCAATGACCGCATCTGCCAGTTCCGTATCCAGAAACACCAGCCGGTTATTCATTTTGAAGAGACGGATACATTAGGCAATGAAAATCGTGGTGGTATCGGCAGTACCGGAAGAGCGTAAAAGATGATATATATATTTTGTGCCTTGTACCATGAGGCAGAACCATTGATTCGTGAATATGGACTGAAAAAAAAGACAGATGAAACTTGTTTCCCTGTCTTTTTTGATGAGGAAGAAAATATTCTGCTCACAGTAACAGGATGTGGAATGAATGCGGCAGCGGCTGCGGTGATGCGAATCTGCACAAAGAGAACTCCACAACCGGAGGATTTTCTGGTAAATATCGGAACCTGTGCGTGGATATCCTGTGGAGAACATGGAGTATATGTACCCGATGATAGTGGATATCAATCTAAAAAAAAGATATATCTGTGTAAAAAGATTACAGAACATGTGACGGGACGAACGTTTTATCCGGATATTTTGTACAGACATCCTTTTACAGAAGCAGAGATTATAACAGGAGCAGTGGCCTACTGCGTCAAAGACAGGATGAAATTCATAAAAAAATATGAAACATCTGCAAAAAACAGCGTATCAGACAGTTTTTTGTATGATATGGAAGCATCAGCCGTGTATCAGTCCGGGGCATATTTTTTTGGACCGCATCAGATGTCATTCCTGAAAATTGTGACAGATGATGGAAATGTACAGAATATGTCAGCAGAAGTGCTAAGACAAAGTGTTGAAGGTGTAGTTGCAAAAATCAGTCATTATCTGGATGAACTGGTAAAGATTGGCGAAATGAAAAGATCACAGTATGAAAAAAAAGCCAGCGAAGTATCAGAATTTGCGCAGCGGTTAAGCACCGATATGCACTGCTCGGCAGTGATGCGTGCTTCGGTGGAACAGCAGTTAAAATATGCTTCACTTGCGGGGATTGATTATCAGGGGGTTATCAGCGAAATGTATCAGAGCGGGAAATTGCCCTGCAGGGATAAAAGAGAGGGGAAACGCTGTTTTGAAGAGCTTGGACGAAAATTATTATAATCCGTTTTTTTCTCATATTTATGTGGAAGAAGAAATAGCAGATCATCCGCGGGTAAAGAAGATCCTCGCACGGTTTGAAAATGCAGAAGTTGTATATATCAGACATTATAAAGATATATTCTGCAGACGCAGACAGGATTATGAGGAACAGCACCATGCGCAGAACCTGATCCTGGCGAAAAAGACAGGCAGTCTGATCTATCAGGGCGCCCCGGTGTGCCAGAATTTTGGGAATACCTGGTTTTATTATACTTCCTGCATGATGAACTGTATTTACGATTGTGAATACTGCTACTTAAAAGGAATGTACCCTTCGGCTAATATTGTAATTTTTGTTAATATAGAAGATATTTTTAAAGAACTACATCAGATGCTGTCAGAGCATCCGGTATATCTGTGTGTGTCCTATGATACGGATCTTTTAGCGTTCGATTCCGTGACCGGTTACGTCAGGGAATGGGAACATTTTGTACTGGAAGAAAACAAAAGATCACCGAATCCGCTTAAAATTGAAATCCGCACGAAATCAGCGAATGAAAAATCTTTTGAAAGCCTTATTCCGGATGAAAATATTATTTATGCGTTTACATTGTCACCACAGCGTGTTACAGAACAGTATGAGCATAATACGCCATCGTTAAAACAGCGTATTTCCTGTGTAACAGGGGCGGTTCAGAAAGGCTTTCCGGTGCGTCTGTGTTTTGATCCGATGATATACTGTCCAGACTGGCAGCAGGAGTATGATGAAATGATAAAACTTGTTGCAAAAGAAGTACCGATGGATCAGATCTTTGATGTCAGTGTCGGTTCTTTCCGTGTATCACAGGATTATTTGAAAAAAATGAGAAAAAGCGAACCTTATTCTGCGGTGGTACAGTTTCCATTTCAGAATGATAGCGGTGTGTATCATTATGGAAAAGAGCTGACAGAACAGATGGAACACTATCTGACCGGTAAACTTCTGCAATATGTGCCGGAAGATAAGATTTTCCGGTGGGAGTCGTGAGAAAGGAATAGTATGATACAGACAGCTATTGTAACAGGCGCTTCATCCGGTATCGGATGCGCTGTCAGTGAAAAATTATGTGCGCTGGGATATGATGTATTTGGTATCGGGCGCAGGTTTGATTCAAAAGTGGAAACAGAACAAAATGTGGGTGTATTCCATCAAATCATCTGTGATCTGACTGACACGGACAAACTGTGTGCCATCGTAAAACAGATCACATCGGAACACACAGTAAAAATCCTTGTCAATAATGCAGGGGCAGCTTACTATGGACTTCATGAAGAACTGAATCCAAAGAAGATACAGGAAATGGTCCGCGTGAACTTAGAAGTACCATTGATCCTTACACAGCAGCTTTTACGGACACTGAAGAAAAATAACGGTTATATCATCAATATATCGTCTGTTACGGCAAAACAGCCAAGTCCGCATGGATGTGCTTATGCTGCAACTAAGGCAGGACTTGCAGCATTTTCTGCAAGTTTATTTGAAGAGGCAAGAAAATATGGGGTTAAAGTGACTGCGATATACCCGGATATGACTGAAACAAATCTGTACCGGAATGCGGATTTTACAGTTGGAGAAGAAAAAGCATCTTATCTCACCCCGGAAGAAGTGGCAGAGGCAGTGGAATATGTGCTAAAGCAGCGGGAGGGAATCGTAATTCCGGAACTTGTATTAAGGCCGCAGCTTCACAGAATCCGTAAAAAATGATTATGCCTGATCATAAAATAAACTTTTTATAAAAAAGAAGAACATCTGTATCCGTCAATCTGTACAGTTTTTGATAAAAAAGCCGTCAGTTTGACGAAAAAAGGAAAAAGATGCACAGAGCACTGTGACATCCTACAAGAAAAACAAAAATTCTTTGTGTAGGAGACATATGGCGCTTTTTGCATCTTTTTTGTATAGTATATTTATCAAATAACGAAACACAAATATCAGGAGGTATTTAGACCAATGGCAAGTTTATCATTAAAAAACATTTGCAAAGTTTATCCTAACGGTTTTGAAGCTGTTAAGGATTTCAACCTTGAAGTAGAAGATCAGGAATTCATCATTTTCGTAGGACCATCCGGATGTGGTAAATCTACTACACTTCGTATGATCGCCGGACTTGAGGAAATCTCCTCTGGTGAGTTCTATATCGACGGAAAGCTCATGAACGATGTTGAGCCAAAAGACAGAGATATCGCAATGGTATTCCAGAACTACGCTCTGTATCCTCATATGACAGTTTTTGATAATATGGCATTCGGATTAAAATTAAGAAAAGTTCCGAAGGATGAGATCAAGAGAAAAGTTGAGGAAGCAGCTAAGATCCTTGACCTTGAGAAATTATTAGACCGTAAGCCAAAGGCTTTATCCGGTGGACAGAGACAGCGTGTTGCTATGGGACGTGCTATCGTTCGTAATCCTAAGGTATTCCTTATGGATGAGCCGTTATCCAACCTGGATGCAAAACTTCGTGTACAGATGCGTTCTGAGATCGCTTCCTTACATAACAGATTAAAAGCAACTATCATCTATGTAACACATGATCAGACCGAGGCTATGACACTTGGTACCAGAATCGTTGTATTAAAAGATGGTGTTATCATGCAGGTTGATTCTCCGCAGAAATTATACAATGAGCCGAATAACTTATTCGTTGCTGGATTCATTGGTTCTCCGCAGATGAACTTCATCGATACAAAATGTAAAGTAGAGGGAGACAAAGTATCTCTTACATTTGATAACACAACAATCGTATTACCACCAGCAAAAGCAAAGAAACTTGCAGATGCAGGATGCAACGGAAAGACTGTTGTTATGGGTATCAGACCAGAGGATATCGGTGATTCCGAGATCGAGATCGAAGCACACAAAGACTGTGCATTCGAGGCTGATGTAACAGGATACGAGTTATTAGGTTCTGAGGTATTATTATACTTCAAAGCAGCAGGCACAAGCATGACTGCAAAAGTTGATTCAAGAACAACAGCACGTATGGGAGATCACATCAAACTTGCTATTGATCCTGAGAAGATTCATGTTTTCGACAAAGAAACAGAATTGACAATTACCAACTAATTCGGTAAAATTAAACAGAACATCATTTAAAATAAAACTGGGTACAGTGATGTACCCAGTTTTTGTTCGTCAGTGAGGCTGAAATTGTAAAGCAGATGATGAATGTAAACCAGACGAAGGGGAGATATCGGAAAGGAAACAGATTATGATTTCAAACCATAAAATACAGACAGCACTTGATGA
The DNA here is from genome assembly GCF_003463035.1 of Roseburia sp. OF03-24. Lineage (NCBI taxonomy): Bacteria > Bacillati > Bacillota > Clostridia > Lachnospirales > Lachnospiraceae > Roseburia > Roseburia sp. OF03-24. The sequence goes on from NZ_QSCK01000005.1 coordinate 23,656, forward strand.
GATAAAAGATATATCGAGAATTGATCTTGCACTTTATACAGATAAAGGAAAACCGGTTGCGGCAACCTTTGAGCCGGAGGAGGATTTAGAAGATGCGATCACGTCTTTTGCAGATTCCATGGCAGAGAGCCAGATGCTCTCAGGATATCACTTTTTTAAAGTTATCGTGGATGACGAGGTGGAATATATTCTGCTGACAAAGTCGCAGGCAGAGGATGCTTATATGGTAGGGCGTTTAGCAGTCTGCCAGATCAGGAATCTTGCGGCGGCATATATGGAACAGTTTGACCGGAACAATTTCATGCAGAATATCCTGCTTGGCAATATGTTAGTCGTAGATATGTATAATAAGGCACAGAAACTTCATATTGAGCAGGCGGAACGTGTGGTTTATGTGATCGATCTGGAAGATAAAAAAGATTCCACAGCAGTGGAACTTGTAAAAAATCTCTTTGCAACCAAAATGCGCGATTATGTGACAGAAGTGGACGAGCAGAGTATTGTGCTGATCAAAGATGTACGTGACATCAAAAGTGAAGATGAATTACAGAAGTTAGCCGATATGATCGTGGATAATATGCACACGGAGGCGATGGTGCGTGTAAGAGTCGGTTACGGTAATCAGGTGAATAATCTGCCGGATATTGCAAAATCCTATCAGGAGGCAAAGATGGCGCTTGAGGTCGGGAAGATTTTCTATGCGGAAAAGGAGACGATCGCATATCGTTATCTTGGCATCGGACGTCTGATCTACCAGCTTCCAATGAGTCTGTGTGAAATGTTTATTCATGAGGTGTTCGGTGATGAGATACCGGATATCTTTAATGAAGAGACAACAACAACGATACAGAAATTCTTTGAAAACAACCTTAATATATCAGAGACAGCCAGACAGCTTTATGTACACAGAAATACTTTAGTGTATCGTCTGGAGCGGTTAGAAAAGATCATTGGACTTGATATCCGTAAATTTGATGATGCGATGACATTCAAACTTGCACTGATGGTTATTTCACATATGCAGTATGCGAAACGTCAGGATACGGATCAGAGATAGAAATTTGACGCAGATACAAAGGTTATCTGGTAAATAAGGAATAGATTTAGCAGGAAAGGGAAGAAAGAAATGGCAAAGACAGGCGGCTATGACGAGAGCAGTATTTCTGTTCTTGAAGGGCTTGAGGCGGTAAGAAAAAGACCGGGAATGTATATCGGCAGTGTTTCACGGAAAGGTTTAAATCACCTGATCTACGAGATCGTGGACAATGCGGTGGATGAACATCTTGCGGGAGCCTGCGATACGATTTATGTAACGTTAGAAGCGGATGGTTCCTGTACCGTGGAGGATAATGGACGAGGTGTTCCGGTCGGCATGCATGCAAAGGGAGTTTCGGCTGCCCGTATAGTTTATACGACACTGCATGCAGGAGGAAAGTTTGATGATTCCGCTTATAAGACCAGCGGTGGTCTGCATGGAGTCGGTTCTTCGGTTGTAAATGCATTATCGACACATATGGATGTCTGGATCAGCAGAGATGGCTATATCCATCATGATGGTTATGAGCGTGGTATTCCGGTGGTCGAATTGGAAAACGGGTTACTTCCGACCATTGGAAAAACGAAAAAAACAGGCACAAAAGTCAACTTTCTCCCAGATCCGGAGATTTTTGAAAAGACAAGATTTAAAGAAGATGAAGTAAAGAGCCGTATGCATGAAACAGCATACTTAAATCCGGCACTGACGATCATTTATGAGGATAAACGCGGGCCGGAAGTGGAGCATATCGTATATCATGAGGAGGAAGGAATCATTGGTTTTGTCAAAGATCTGAATAAAAACAATGAGGTACTTCACGATGTGGTCTATTTTAAAGGTGAGCAGGATGGAATCACAGTTGAGGCTGCATTTCAGTATACAAATGAGTTCCATGAGAATATTCTGGGATTCTGTAACAATATTTTTAATGCAGAAGGTGGTACGCATATTACCGGATTTAAAACGGTATTTACCACTGTCATCAATTCCTATGCGAGGGAACTTGGGATTTTAAAAGAAAAGGATTCTAATTTTACCGGAGCAGATGTCCGTAACGGTATGACGGCGATCGTTTCCATCAAACATCCGGACCCACGTTTTGAAGGACAGACCAAGACAAAACTGGATAATCAGGATGCGTCGCGTGTCACGGCAAAAGTGACCGGTGATGAGATACAGCTTTATTTTGATAAGAATTTAGAGGTATTAAAGACTGTGATCTCCTGCGCGGAGAAAGCTGCGAAGATCCGTAAGACGGAGGAGCGTGCAAAGACAAATCTTCTGACAAAACAGAAGTTTTCTTTTGACTCCAACGGAAAACTTGCCAACTGTGAGAGCAGGGATGCGTCGATCTGTGAGATCTTTATTGTCGAGGGAGATTCTGCAGGAGGATCTGCAAAGACAGCGCGTGACCGTAATTTCCAGGCAATCTTACCGATCCGTGGTAAGATTTTAAATGTAGAGAAGGCAAGTATTGACAAGGTGCTTGCAAATGCGGAGATCAAAACGATGATCAATGCGTTTGGCTGTGGTTTTTCCGAAGGCTACGGCAATGATTTTGATATCACAAAGCTGCGTTACGATAAGATCATCATTATGGCGGATGCCGATGTGGATGGAGCGCATATTTCTACGCTGCTTCTGACACTGTTTTACCGTTTTATGCCGGAACTGATCTATGAGGGACATGTTTATGTGGCGATGCCGCCGTTATACAAAGCAATCCCTGCAAAAGGTGAGGAGGAATACCTCTATGATGATGCTGCCTTAGAGCGTTACCGCAGAAATCATAAGAGTAATTTTACGCTTCAGCGCTATAAAGGTCTTGGTGAGATGGATGCAGAACAGCTCTGGGAGACGACATTAAATCCGGAAACGAGGATCTTAAAACGTATCGAGATCGAAGATGGACGTATGGCATCTGATATCACGGAACTTTTGATGGGAAATGATGTGCCGCCGCGCAAGATGTTTATTTACGAACACGCGCAGGACGCAGCACTTGATATCTGACAAGGTGAATGACTGCCGTTCATTTGATAAATGTGGATAGCAGCCGAAAACTTATTATGACAGAATGGAGTATGATATGAATCAGGAAGAACAGATTATCCGCACAGAATACTCGGAACTGATGCAGAAATCTTATATTGATTATGCCATGAGTGTTATCATTGCGCGTGCGCTGCCGGATGTGAGGGACGGCTTGAAGCCGGTGCAGAGAAGAACACTTTACGATATGTATGAACTGGGCATCCGTTACGACAAGCCGTACCGTAAATGTGCGCGTATTGTTGGTGATACGATGGGTAAATATCATCCGCACGGTGACAGCTCTATTTATGATGCACTTGTTGTAATGGCACAGGATTTTAAAAAAGGTCTGCCGCTTGTGGACGGGCATGGTAATTTTGGTTCTATCGAAGGTGATGGTGCCGCTGCAATGCGTTATACCGAGGCACGTTTACAGAAGATCACACAGGAAGCATATCTGGCAGATTTAGACAAAGATGTAGTGAATTTTGTCCCGAACTTTGATGAGACAGAAAAAGAGCCGGAAGTACTTCCTGTAAAAGTGCCAAATCTGCTTTTGAATGGAGCAGAGGGAATCGCTGTCGGTATGACGACAAGCATTCCGCCACATAATTTTGGCGAGGTCATTGACGGTGTGATCGCATATATGAAAGATCCGGATATCAACACAGAGCAGATGATGCAGTATATACCGGGACCGGATTTCCCAACAGGCGGTATCGTTGCAAATAAGGACGAGCTGATGGCTGTTTATTCAACTGGTATGGGCAAGATCAAGATCCGTGGCAAGGTAGAAGTGGAAAAGGGAAAAGGCGGAAAAGACCGTCTTGTCATCACCGAGATTCCATATACCATGATCGGTGCGAATATCGGAAAGTTTTTAAATGATATCTATAATCTGGTTGAGACAAAGAAAACCTCTGATATCGTTGATATTACAAACCAGTCTTCGAAAGAAGGAATCCGTATTGTTCTGGAATTAAAAAAAGGTGCGGATATCGAGAATTTAAAGAATCTTCTCTATAAGAAAACGAAACTGGAAGATACATTTGGCGTCAATATGTTAGCAGTAGCGGATGGCAAACCGGAAACCATGGGAATCGTTCCGATCATCCGTCACCATGTGAATTTCCAGTATGAACTTGCAACACGCAAGTATCAGACACTTCTTGCAAAAGAACGTGATAAAAAGGAGATTCAGGAAGGTCTTATCAAGGCAATCGATGTCATTGATCTGATCATTGAGATCCTGCGTGGAAGTAAAAATGTAAAGGATGCAAGAGCATGTCTGACGGATGGCATCACGGATAACATCAATTTCAAATCCGAACAGTCGAAGCGTGAGGCGGCAAAACTCCGTTTTACAGAAAGACAGACTACAGCGATCCTTGAGATGCGCCTGCAGAAATTGATCGGACTTGAACTGGAAGCACTTTTAAAAGACCATGACGAGACGCTGAAAAATATTGCAAAATATGAGGATATTTTAGGCAGCCGTGCAGCTATGGCAAAAGTTATCATCAAAGAGTTAGAGAATTTTAAGAAAGAGTATGAAAAACCAAGAAAAACGGTGATCGATAACCTGGAGGAAGCGGTTGTTGAAGAGAAGAAGATCGAGGAAATGGATGTTGTATTCCTGATGGATCGTTTTGGATATGCAAAAACTGTGGATGTTGCAACTTATGAGAGAAATAAAGAGGCAGCGAATACGGAAAACCGCTATATCTTAACCTGCAAAAATACGGATAAAATCTGCATTTTTACAAATAAGGGACAGATGCATCTGTTAAAGGTATTAGATCTTCCTTATGGTAAATTCCGTGACAAGGGAACGCCGATCGATAACTTAAGTAATTATAACAGCAGCGAGGAAAATTTTGTCTATATCACAAATCTTGCTGCAATCAGCCGGTCACAGGTTCTTTTTGGAACAAAATCTGCAATGTTAAAAGTTGTGGATGGAAGTGAATTTGATGTAGCAAAACGTACCACAGCCGCGACAAAGTTAAACGAAGGTGATGAGCTGATCTTTGTACAGGCGCTTACACTGGAAGAAACACTTGTGATGCAGTCTGAAAAAGACTTTTTCCTCAGAATTGATATTTCAAGTATCCCGGAAAAGAAAAAGGGAGCGGTCGGAGTGCGTGGCATGAAATTAGGTGCAGGGGATGCACTTACTGCCATTTATCTGCTGAATGCAGAAGATTCGGTCAATGTTGAGGTAAAAGGCAAAGAGGTAGCATTAAACCGCCTGCGTACTGCAGGACGTGACACGAAGGGAACCAAACGATGAAACAGACAAAAGGTTACCAGATCTGGCAGATCATTTATCCGATCGGACTTTATTATGTAGTATCGAGTCTCTGCTATTTTGCACTGGAGATGCTTCTTGGTACTGCGAATGAGACGTATATGCTGCGTCAGCTTGTATGTGCGGCGGTTACGATCCCGGTTATATTAAAATTTTATATGGCAGACCAGAACGTACGTGATACCGTTTATGGAAAAAGAAAGTTTAATATGGGCAGGGAACAGTTTATAAATATTGCAGTGACGGTTGTATCTGTAACTGCACTTGGAATTGCAGTCAACAATATTATTGCAATGACACCGCTCATCCAGGCATCTGAAGGATTCCAGACTGCAAATCAGGCATTTTTTGCGGGAACAGCAGTTTACGAGTTCCTTGGTTCTTGTCTTCTGATCCCGATTGCAGAAGAATTATTGTTCCGTGGAGTGGTTTATCAGAGATTAAAACTTATGATTGGTGTGTATCCTGCAGTCATTTGTTCTGCACTGATCTTTGGACTGGTGCATGTGAATCTGGTACAGTTTTTATATGCGGCAGTGTTAGGATGTCTGCTGGCGTTTTTGTATGAAAAGACAGGATTTTTCTATGTACCGGTATTAGGACATATCGCAGCGAATACCGTGGCAGTTGTGCGTGCAGAGACGGGATGGCTGTCCTTTGGCTATGCGGCGGATGCGAAAGGGATTGGCTTTACGATAGTGATGCTTGTTGTGGCTGGTGTTGTAATCGTTGGATTCTGGAGGTGGAAGAAGAATGTGGGATTTGATGAGAGAGACTGAAGAAAAAGTGCGCGGATATTTACTAATATGGAAAAGGAAGCTATCAACTCCGGGTGGTCGATACGGGAATTAAAGCGGCAGATTTCCACGTCTCTCTATGAAAGGCTGTTATTATCAGAGGGAAAAACAAACAAAAAAACAGTGCTTGCTCTCGCAGAAAAAGGAATTGAAAACTACCAAACTGACACCAGAAGCTGCTGGACAGCTCAATATGTATCTGAATTATTATGCCGCAGAAATAAATGACGAACATGATAATCCACCGATTGGCATTATTCTTTGTACGGACAAGGACAGTATAGCAGCAGAATATGCACTAGGCGGTCTGTCTAATAATATTTTTGCTTCGCGCTATGTTTCCTATATTCCCGATAAGGAGCAGTTGATCGCACAGGTGGAGGCGGTTTTGAATGAGTGGCATAAACAGGAAAATAAATAGTAAGAGAAAAAAATGGGACACGGACGCTAAATGAGCAGCCAATGAGTCCCATTTTTTGCTAGAAAAACATATGATGAAGAAGAGGTTGAACAACTGATACAGATCAATGTTTCATATGTAAATGATTCTGAAAATTAACTTTTTGTGAGAGCGGATAAAAAGATATCTGTGCAGTGCGTAAAGACAAAAGTAAATAGGGAGTAAGCTATGATAAGAAAAATGGAAGAAAAGGATATATCTGATGTTATGCAGATATGGCTTGAGACAAACATTAAGGCACATAGTTTTATAGAGAAGGCATATTGGACCAGCAAGTATGAAATGGTAAAACAGATTCTGCCGGAAGCAGAAGTATATGTATATGAAGAGGAAAAAAATGGTCAGATAGATGGTTTTATCGGAATAAATGATTGCTATATCGAGGGATTGTTTGTGAAAGAATCTGCACAATCGAGGGGAATTGGAAAATGTCTGCTGGATTATGTAAAAAGCAGAAAAACCGAATTGCGTTTATGTGTATACGAAAAGAATGTCCGTGCAATTCGCTTTTATCAGAGGGAGAATTTCCGGATACAGGCGGAAGAAACAGATGAAGATACAAACGAAAAAGAGTATGTTATGAGGTGGGGAAAATGAAAAATAAATTAGTCATGGCGATGATTACTGTTGTATTTGCAAGTGAGTGTTTTGCTGGATGCAGTAAAAAAACAATAGAAAATTCTGCTGCTTCAAACACGTCAGTATTGGAAGAAAATGAGAAAGAAGCAGAAGACGCGAAGAAAACAGAAAATGCTCCTGATGCACAGACAGAAAAATATGTCGTGGAGAATCAGGAATATGTCTATTCCACATACAGCGATATCGGTCAGTTAGGGGAAGAGGGAAACTATTATAATTCAGATTATCCGGGGAAGGATGCCTATGAGGTGCCTGTATTTGAAACGACTGCAGACATCACACACGATGGAATCGCAGATCTGGTTTCAGTAGTCGGATATGGCGATGAGCCGGATGCAACAGTAGATGATGTTGTAAGTAACAGTTCATATGGATGTTATGTGAAAGTCTATCGCGGAACAAAAGATAGAGAATATGAAAGTTATCCGAGATTTATCAGCAGAAACTTTCACCTGTCGCATGCAGGAAATGGAACGATATGTCTTTCGAAAAAGGATGGTCTGGACTATCTTTTGATAAGCACAACCTATGAAATGCAAGGGACTGCCCAATATGATTTCGCAGCCTTTTATGTGGATGATGAAAAGGGAATTGTGATCGATGACACCTATGGTGTTGAATTTGCAGTTGACAAGGACGAACATCCGGACTGGAACGAATGTACACACAGGGAAGACGTTGTCCCACTTTTGCAGGAAAAAATGACACACTACCTGAAAGATTCTATGCTTCTTCTGTCACTTGACATTGATAATGGTGCCCTGTACGGTTGTGAGGAAAAAACACTGGAGGGAAACGCCCAGAAAAATAAAAACAAAACAGGAGAAATGAAACAGGAAACATGATGCATGCTCAGAAACTGGATATCCGTCTGACGTTTATCCGGATCATTTTGCCGGAAGTTATGTGGGCAGATTCCTGTTTCTGCTGCTTGCGATCGTTCTGACCGGAGTGGGGGCTGCGATGTCACTGAACATGCGGCTGATCCCGAATCCGGGAGATGGAATTGTGCAGGCAATCGCGGATACGATACATAAGAGCGTAGGATTTACCAAAAACAGAAAAAATACACAGATACAATTTAGACACAATTTAATAAAACTGGTAAAAATGCGAAGATACAGAAAAATTAATGAAATTTTTTTGCATCTTCTTTTTATGCAATTGTTTGTATAAATATGACTTGAAACAAAAATAAAATAAAAAGACAGATAACTATATATAATAATGCGTAATTGACATATTATCAGACAATATAACGAAAAAAATAGTAGACAAACGGATTCGAAAGTTGTATATTAATACATAACAAATCCAGCAAAAGACAACTGTTTTTCTGACAAAGACAGACGAGCAGATGGAGAAAGGAAGTTGAAGATGAAAGAGCAGAAATTAGACCGTTTTTCTGTAACAGGCAGCTACAAGAAGGAAACCGGAATGTATGATCCGAGATTTGAGCATGATAACTGCGGTATCGGTGCTGTTGTCAATATCAAAGGTATCAAGACACATGCAACGGTAGAGAATGCATTAAAGATCGTAGAAAACTTGAAACACAGGGCAGGTAAAGATGCAGAGGGCAAGACAGGTGACGGTGTTGGTATTCTGCTTCAGGTATCACATAAGTTTTTCTCGAAAGTGACAAAACCACTTGGCATCGAGCTTGGAGATGAGAGAGATTACGGTGTCGGCATGTTTTTCTTCCCACAGGATGAATTAAAACGCAATCAGGCGAAGAAAATGTTTGAAGTCATTGTCAACAAGGAAGGAATGGAGTTCTTAGGATGGAGAGAAGTTCCGACCGATCCGACCAAACTCGGACAGAAAGCAGTTGACTGTATGCCATATATCATGCAGGGCTTTGTCAAACGTCCGGCAGAGGTGGCAAAGGGACTTGACTTTGACCGTAAACTTTATGTTGCAAGACGTGTTTTCGAACAGTCTAACGATGATACGTATGTGGTTTCTTTGTCCAGCAGAACCATCGTATACAAAGGAATGTTTTTGGTAGAGCAGCTTCGTTTATTTTTTGCTGACTTACAGGATAAAGATTACGAATCAGCGATTGCAACGGTTCATTCCCGTTTCTCCACGAACACGAATCCGAGCTGGGAGAGAGCACATCCAAACCGTTTCATCGTACATAACGGTGAGATCAATACCATCAAGGGTAATGCGGACAAGATGCTTGCACGTGAGGAGACAATGGAATCCGAACACTTAAAGGGAGAACTTCAGAAGGTACTGCCGGTTATCAATTCCGAGGGTTCTGATTCCGCAATGCTTGATAATACCTTGGAGTTTCTGGTTATGAGCGGTATGGATCTTCCACTTGCAGTCATGATCATGATCCCGGAACCATGGGCAAACAACCGTATCATGTCACAGAAGAAAAAAGATTTTTATCAGTATTACGCAACGATGATGGAGCCATGGGACGGACCTGCATCTATTCTATTTTCCGATGGTGATATGATGGGAGCGGTACTTGACCGCAACGGACTGCGTCCATCCCGTTACTACATTACCGATGATGATTATCTGATCCTTTCCTCTGAGGTCGGCGTACTTGATATCGATCCGACAAAGATTCTTGTAAAAGAGCGCTTACGTCCTGGTAAAATGCTTTTAGTTGATACCGTTGCAGGCCGTGTGATCGATGATGATGAGTTGAAAGAGACTTATGCAAACAAGCAGCCATATGGTGAATGGCTTGACCGCAACCTCTTAAAACTGGAAGATTTGAAAATTCCGAACGAGCGTGTGCCGGAATATACCAAGGAAGAACGCCAGAGAATGCAAAAAGCATTCGGTTATACTTTCGAGTCCCTGCGTGAAGCAATCCTTCCGATGGCAAAGAACGGCGGCGAGGGTACATCTGCCATGGGTATTGATACACCACTTGCTGCACTTGCAAGTGATCATCAGCCGTTATTCAATTATTTCAAACAGCTGTTCGCCCAGGTAACGAACCCGCCAATCGATTCGATCCGTGAGAAAGTTGTAACATCCACAACAGTTTATATCGGTGAGGACGGTAACCTCTTAGAGGAAAAGGCAGAGAACTGTCAGGTATTAAAGGTTAATAACCCGATCCTGACAAATACAGACCTGATGAAGATCAAAGCTATGAAGGTGCCGGGATTTAAGGTAGAAGTGATTCCAATCATTTATTATAAAAACACAAGCCTTGAAAAAGCGATCGACCGTCTGTTTGTGGAGGCAGACCGTGCATACAGAGATGGTGCAAATATCCTGATCCTTTCCGACCGTGGAATTGATGAGAACCATGTACCGATCCCATCACTGCTCGCCGTATCTGCCTTACAGCAGCATCTGGTAAGAACGAAAAAGAGAACATCCGTTGCGATGATCTTAGAGTCCGGTGAACCGAGAGAGGTACATCATTTTGCAACACTGCTTGGCTATGGTGCCTGCGCAATCAACCCATATCTGGTACAGGATACAGTAAAACAGCTTGTAGACGAGCATATGCTTGACAAAGATTACTATGCAGCAGTACAGGATTATAACAATGCAATCTTAAACGGCATCGTAAAGATCGCATCCAAGATGGGTATTTCCACGATCCAGTCTTACGAAGGTTCTAAGATCTTCGAGGCGATCGGTATCGATAAAAATGTCATTGACAAATATTTTACCAACACAGTCAGCCGTATTGGCGGTATCACATTAAAAGATATCGAAAACGATGTCAATGAGCTTCACTCCGCAGCCTATGATCCGCTCGGACTTGAATCCGATCTGACCTTAGAGAGCCGCGGACGTCATAAGATGAGAAGCGGGGCAGATCCACACCTTTATAACCCGGCAACGATCCATCTGTTACAGGAAGCAACCAGACGTGGCGATTATGAGTTATTTAAACAGTATACAGATTTAGTAAATAAGGAAGAAAGAGAGATCACACTGCGTGGACTGATGGATTTCAATTATCCGAAAAAAGGCGTGCCGCTTGAAGAAGTCGAGAGTGTGGAATCTATTGTTCAGAGATTTAAAACAGGTGCTATGTCCTATGGTTCTATTTCACAGGAAGCGCATGAGACACTTGCGATCGCAATGAACCGTCTGCACGGTAAATCCAACTCCGGTGAAGGTGGTGAGGATGCAGAACGTATCGCAAGTAAAAACAGCAGTGTGAACCGTTGTTCTGCGATCAAACAGGTCGCATCCGGACGTTTTGGTGTTACCAGCCAGTACTTAGTCAGTGCACAGGAAATCCAGATCAAGATGGCACAGGGTGCAAAACCTGGTGAAGGCGGACATCTTCCGGGCAAAAAAGTTTATCCGTGGATCGCAAAAACAAGACTTTCCACACCGGGTGTGGCTCTTATTTCCCCGCCGCCACATCACGATATCTACTCCATCGAGGATCTTGAACAGTTGATCTTTGACTTAAAGAACTCGAACCGTGATGCGAGAATCACAGTAAAACTGGTATCTGAGGCAGGTGTGGGTACCGTCGCAGCCGGTGTTGCAAAAGCAGGTGCACAGGTTGTACTGATCTCTGGTTATGACGGTGGTACCGGTGCAGCTCCGGCAAGCTCTATCCACAATGCAGGTCTTCCTTGGGAGCTTGGACTTTCCGAGACACACCAGACTCTGATCATGAACGGACTTAGAAATAAAGTCCGCATTGAGACAGATGGTAAGTTAATGAGTGGCCGTGACGTTGCAATCGCAGCACTGCTCGGTGCGGAAGAATATGGTTTTGCAACAGCTCCGCTTGTAACGTTAGGCTGTGTCATGATGCGTGTTTGTAATTTAGATACCTGTCCGGCAGGTATTGCAACACAGAACCCGGAACTGCGCAAACGTTTTGCAGGAAAACCGGAATATGTTGAGAATTTTATGCGTTTCATTGCAGCAGAGCTAAGAGAATACATGGCAAAACTCGGCTGTAAGACGATTGATGAGATGGTCGGCAGAAGTGATCTGTTAAAGGTTCGTGAGGACTTAAGCGGCAGGGAGAAAGAAATTGATCTTTCCAAGATCTTAAACAACCCATTTGCAGACCAGAAAAAGAAAGTTATCTTTGATCCGAAACAGGTTTATGATTTCGAACTGGAAAAATCAAAAGATATCACGGTGCTCTTAAAACAGTTAGGACCAGCACTTGAAAAACAGCAGCGCAGAAGTATTGATGTGGAAGTGACAAACACCGACCGTTCCTTCGGTACGATCTTTGGTTCTGAGATCACAAAGAAATATGGTGGTGAGGGACTTCCGGAAGATACATTTATTGTAAAATGCAGTGGCGCAGGCGGACAGAGTTTTGGTGCATTTATCCCGAAAGGGCTGACCTTAGAGTTAGTCGGGGATTCCAATGATTACTTTGGAAAGGGTCTTTCCGGCGGAAAACTGGTTGTCTATGCACCGGCAGGCGTAAAATACAAAAAAGATGAGAATATCATCATCGGTAACGTAGCTCTTTACGGAGCAACCAGTGGAAAAGCATTTATCAGTGGTGTTGCAGGCGAGCGTTTCTGTGTCCGTAACTCCGGTGCATCCGCAGTTGTTGAGGGAGTCGGCGATCATGGATGTGAGTATATGACCGGCGGACGTGTTGTAGTCCTTGGTAAGACTGGAAAGAACTTTGCAGCAGGTATGAGCGGCGGTATCGCATATGTACTCGACGAAGACAACGATCTGTATACAAGAATGAATAAAGAAATGGTATTTTCCGAAGAAATATCCAATAAATATGACGTTATGGAATTAAAAGACATGATCAAAGAGCATGTGGCATTGACCAATTCCGAAAAAGGAAAAGAGATCCTTGATAATTTCAGCGAATATCTGCCGAAATTCAAAAAGGTCATTCCATACGATTATAACCGGATGCTGATGGCAATCGTTCAGATGGAGGAGAAAGGTTTATCCTCAGAACAGGCGCAGATCGAAGCATTCTATGCAAACACAAGAGGTTAAATGAGAAAGATGTTCGTGCGGCGGCATGCCGCATGGCATCATGATGGAGGATATCAATAATGGGAAAACCAACTGGATTTATAGATTATGAGAGAGAAGATGCCAAAGCGATCGAGCCAAAAGAGCGCATCAAAAACTTTAAAGAATTTCATATACCGCTTTCCATGGAAAAACAGCAGATTCAGGGTGCAAGATGTATGAATTGCGGTGTGCCGTTCTGCCAGTCAGGTATGACGATCATGGGAATGACAAGTGGATGTCCACTGCACAATCTGGTGCCTGAATGGAACGATCTTGTCTACACGGGCAACTGGGAGCAGGCATATAACCGTTTAAAGAAAACCAATAACTTCCCGGAATTTACATCACGTGTCTGCCCGGCTCTCTGTGAAGCAGCCTGCACCTGTGGTCACTGGGAAGATCCTGTTACCTGCAAGGCAAATGAGCACGGAATTATCGAAAATGCTTACGCAAAAGGATATGCAGCAGCAAAACCGCCGAGAGTGCGCACCGGAAAGAAAGTTGCGATCATTGGTTCCGGTCCTGCAGGACTTGCGGCAGCAGACCAGTTAAACAAACGTGGTCATCAGGTAACTGTATTCGAGAGAGATGACCGCATCGGCGGACTTTTAATGTATGGTATCCCGAATATGAAACTGGAAAAATGGGTGATCGACCGTAAAGTGGATATCATGAAAGAAGAAGGTGTGGAATTTATCACAGGAGTCAACGTGGGCAAAGACGTAAAAGCTGCCAAGCTGTTAAAGGATTATGACCGCGTGATCTTAGCCTGCGGTGCAAAAAATCCGCGTGATATCAAAGCACCGGGACGTGATGCAAAAGGAATTTATTTTGCAGTGGATTTCTTAAAGGCAACCACAAAGAGCCTTTTAGATTCTGACCTGAAAGATAACAATTATATTTCTGCAAAAGGTAAAAAAGTGGTCATCATCGGTGGAGGTGATACCGGAAACGACTGTGTCGGAACATCCATCCGCCATGGCTGTGCGAGCGTGGCTCAGCTTGAAATGATGCCGAAAGCACCGGATATGAGGGCAGAGAACAATCCATGGCCGGAGTGGCCGAGAGTCTGCAAGACAGACTACGGTCAGGAAGAAGCAATTGCTGTATTCGGGCATGATCCGCGTATTTACCAGACAACAGTCAAAGAATTTTTAAAAGATAAAAACGGTAATTTAAATGGTATTATTACCGTGAAGTTAGAAAGTAAAAAGGATGAAAAGACCGGACGTATGATGATGGCAGAAGTTCCGGGTTCTGAGGCAAAACTGGATGCAGATCTGGTTCTTATAGCAGCAGGATTCCTTGGAACAGAGAAATATGTCGCTGATGCATTTGGTGTTGAGTTAAATGCAAGAACGAACATTTCAACCGCAGAGGGCGCATATGCAACAAGTGTGAAAAATGTATTTGCAGCAGGTGATGTGCACAGAGGACAGTCTCTTGTTGTATGGGCAATCCGTGAGGGACGTGAGGTTGCACATGCGGTAGATGAGAGTCTTATGGGATATTCTTACCTGTCGGTACAATAGGGAAAAATAAAAATTGTTGATGGAAATAATATAATAAAAGACCGGAGTGACATGATTTGGGACACTATATGAAATCATGCGGCTCCGGTCTTTTTCAAAAGTTGTTTATTGAAACATTTTATGGAATGTGCTATTTTCATCATATAGATTTTCCGGCGGATGGGGAGTCCGGGAAGAAGATATGATGGGGGAAACAGAAACGATGTTGAAAATTTTTCTGGCAGAAGATGAGATTGTAATGCGGGAGGGGATACGAAATAATATTGCATGGCAGGAGGAAGGATTTGAATTTGTTGGTGAGGCGAGTGATGGAGAACTCGCGTATCCGATGATTCAGAAACTAAAACCGGACATCCTGATCACGGACATCAGGATGCCTTTTATGGATGGACTGGAACTTAGCCGGATCGTAAAACAGGAACTTCCGGATACGAGTATCCTGATTCTGAGCGGATATGGTGAGTTTGATTATGCAAAAGAAGCTATCTCGATCGGTGTGGAAGACTATCTGCTGAAACCGGTGACCAGTGCACAGCTTTTAGAAGCAATCAGGCGGATCGCAGAAAAAATTTACAGCAGGAGAGGCAGACAGGAAGAGACAAAAAACGAAAAAGAACAGAAAACACTTACAAAAAGAAGACTGTTCCGACATATCGTATCCGGTGAGCACTCCTTTTCGGAGGTGTTAAAAGAGGCCAGAGAACAGGAAATCGAACTGGCAGCGGAGCGCTACAATGTTTTTATGTTACAGCTCTTTTTCGAGGATGGGACGGAGACGTTTTATGAAAAAGATGAAGCATTTGAAGATCATATGGAACAGTTTTTTGCATACGGTTCGAGTGTGATCCGCGCAAAACTAAGCTGTGGGGAATATCATCTGGTACTGAAAGAGGAAAATGGTGTGACGCTTGAACAGCTGAAAAATGCCATTGAACAGGAACTTGAAATATATCTCTGCGGGGAAAATAAGATCGATTATGCCGCGGTATACGGGATACCGGTCACACGGTTCAGCGAGATCAAAAAATGTTACGAGGAAGCGAATCTTCTTTTTGCAAAGCGGTATTCCTTAGAGAAAAATAAGATCACGGAACAGGTAAAGAAGATAGAAAATGAGATGGAAACAAAAGAGACATTAGATCTTGGGGAACTCAATGTGTCCGGGATCGACCGCAGACAGGTGGAACAGTTTTTGTATACAGGAAGAAAAGAGGAAGTATCCGGGTTTGTGGATGATTATTTCCGGAAAATCTCAAACGGTAGCTTACAGTCGGTTCTGCTGCGTCAGTATGTGCTGATGGATCTGTATGTGAGCGCGGTCTCCGTGTTGGAAAAAAGCGGATATACCAGTGAAAATCTGTTGGAACAGTACAAAGATGCGCAGAAGATGGAAATTTTTCTTGGCACTGCAGGACAGGCGAGGGAGTACATCAAAAATCTGTTCGGGGCAGTGATCGAACTGCGGGAGCAGGGCATGGAACGCAGATATGACAATCTGATCCAACATGCAAAATCCTACATAGAAGATAACTATAATCATGAGGATATCTCCTTAAATATGGTCGCTTCGGAGGTAAATTTAAGTTCGAGCCATTTCAGCACTGTATTCGGACAGGAGACGGGAGTGACGTTTGTTGAGTATCTGACAAAGGTGCGCATGGATAAGGCAAAACAGTTATTGCGGACGACCGGGACTAAGACCACGGAGATTGCATTTGAAGTCGGTTTCCGGGATGCACATTATTTCAGTAACCTGTTTAAAAAGACACAGGGGTGTACGCCGCGGGAATACAGAAACAGGAGTGACAGACCAGAGCAGGAACAGGAAAAATTATGAACGTAAGAAAAAAATTTTCATTAAAAAACAGGTTGTATCTGTTGCTTCTTATCTGTGTGATCCCACTAACGGTTATGATCACATATTTGCTTTTTATGATCAACAATGTATCGTCAAAATATGACCATATTGTGGAGAAGATCACAAAGGCAAATGCATATAACATCGGATTCAAGGAAGATATCGACTATGTGATGTACATTATCGTGGTTAATTCGGAACGTGCGGAGGAGTTAGTCGATACACAAAAGCCGCAAAAGATGATCAAAGAGGCGAGAGAGGTGTTTGGGAAATTGGCAGAGGATGCCGATTCCGCATATGCGAAACAGCGTCTCTCGCGAATTTTAAAGAGTCTTGACACCCTTGAAAAAAGGGTGCAGGAGATTGAGGAAGATGCGTTAGTCAGTGGATCTTATGAGACAAATATGGAGAGTTTGGACTTAAATATCAGGGTGCTGACGGAGCTGATCCAGGAACAGATCCAGTATTATATTTATTACGAGAGCATGAACATGGAGGATCTGCGGGGTGGGATCCGTAATGATGTGGAGCAGGCGATTGCGATCACGAGCGGTATTTTACTGGTGATCTTAGTGGGTGCATTTGCAGTCAGCAGAAAAATCGTGACGGGCATCACAGAACCAATCGGGGAGCTGTGCGATGCCGCAGTGGCTGCCGGGGGTGGCGATTTCAGAATCCGGGCGGTGAAAACCGGACCGGAAGAGATTGAGGTGCTAAATAAGAGTTTTAACCAGATGGTGGAAAAAATCGGCAACCTTGTGGAAGATATCCATACGGAGGAGTTGAATTTAAGGGCAGCAGAGCTTCGGGTGCTGCAGGAGCAGATCAATCCTCATTTCTTATATAACACGCTCGATAATATCATCTGGCTTGCCGAGTCAAAAAAGACAGACGAGGTCGTAATGATGGTGTCCTCCCTGTCCACATTTTTCAGGACTTCTTTGAGTAAGGGAAGGGAGTTTGTCTCCGTGAAAGAAGAGACAGAGCATATCCGCAGCTATTTAGAGATCCAGCAGTTCCGCTACCGGGACATTTTAGATTATGAGATTGCGATCCCGGAGGAATATTACGGTTATGAGGTCATCAAACTGACACTTCAGCCGTTAGTGGAAAATGCACTTTACCATGGCATAAAAAACAAGCGTGGAAAGGGACATATCACGGTCTCGGCGGAGCGTTGTGCGGATGTCTTGATCTTTAAGGTAAAAGATAACGGGATCGGGATGGATAAACAGAGACTTGCAGAAGTATGCGCGATGTTAAAAGAGGATGGCAATACGAAAAAAGAAAATGACGGATTTGGACTGTTTAATGTCAATCAACGCATCCAGTTGCATTATGGCACGGAATATGGACTGAAAGTGCAGAGTACCTACGGGGAAGAAACGGAAGTCTGGGTAAGAATTCCGGTAAGAACAGAAAGCAGTTCATAAAAAATACACATTTTTCCAAAAAAAATACACTTTTTTACCGAAATATATGAAAGCTGTTCACAATTTAGTAAAAAATTATACTTAATTCAAATTTAATTCGGTATTCATAAAAACCTCTCACAGTTATAATTAGACCATGGTTAGCAACGAAACCAAATCTAAAAAAACTATGGGAGGTTTTTGAAATGAAAAGAAAATTGGTGAGTATGGTAATGTGTATGGCATTAGGGGCAACAATGTTAGCAGGATGCGGAAACAGCGCAAACACGTCAACAGGTAATGCGGGTGCATCCAATGATGCCGCAGCAAAAACAGATGATGCAGCTGCTGCAGATCAGACAGATGACAGCGCAGAGGCAGCCGGAACAGAGAGCTCCGCAGCAAGCGGTGATACGGTTACAATTGGTTTTGCACAGGTTGGACACGAATCTGACTGGCGTACCGCTTCCACAGATTCCTGTTTAAGTGTTTTTTCCGCAGACAATGGATACGATCTTCAGTTTGTAGACTGTGATAATGATTCTGCAGTACAGTTAGAGGCAGTCAGAGGATTTATCGAGCAGGATGTTGATTATATCATCATCGATCCGATCGTATCAACCGGATGGGACACTGTACTGACAGAGTGCGAGGAAGCAGGAATTCCGGTTATCGTCATTGACCGTACGATCGATGACTCAGATAAATATGTTTCATGGGTAGGTTCTAACTTCAAGACAGAAGGTCTTGCAGCAGGAGAGTGGTTAAAAGCATATACAGATGCAAAGGGCATCAGTGATGTCAATGTACTTGTGATCGAGGGATCTACCGGAGCTTCCGCAACGATCGGACGTACCGACGGATTTAAAGAGATTGCAGATGCAAATGGATGGAATATCTTAGATTCCCAGACAGGTGATTTCACACAGGCAGGCGGACAGGAAGTCATGGAGTCCTACATCAAGAGTTATGAAGGTAAATTTAATGTTGTTGTATGCCAGAACGATAACGAAGCATTCGGTGCAATGGATGCAATGAAGGCAGCTGGTATCTCCTACGGTGTAGATGGTGATGTGATCCTTGTTTCCTTTGATGCATGTACCGCAGGACTTGAGTATGTAATGTCCGGTGACATCAATGCAGACTTTGAGTGTAACCCGCTTGCAGCTCCGTTCGTAGAGGAAGTTATCAAACAGCTTCAGGCTGGTGAGACTCCGGAGAAAGAAGTATACATGACAGAACACTGGTTCGTAAATGAGGATGTCCTTTCTACGATCAATGTAAATGGAGAAGATCAGGATCTGACCGTTGTCACAAAAGAAATCGTAGATGCCCAGTACTAATCAAACCTGATGGCATAAAATGCGGGGGAGACCATCTGGTCTCTCCCATTTTAAAGAAAGGGTGAAGGAAGATGGAGAGTAATGTTGTATTGACCATGCGCGGAATAACCATGACATTTCCGGGAGTAAAAGCATTGGATCATGTGGATCTTACATTACGCAAAGGTGAGATCATGGCACTGATGGGGGAAAATGGTGCCGGAAAATCTACGCTGATCAAATGTCTGACAGGAATCAATGCATTTGAGGCAGGAGAAATACATGTGGAGGGCATCGATGGTCCGGTTGTCAATCATTCGACGCTGGATGCACAGAAAAAGGGCATTTCCACTGTGTATCAGGAGGTAAATCTTTGCCCGAATCTTAGTGTTGCAGAGAATTTATTTATTGGAAGGGAACCGAAAACAAAACTTGGAACGATCGACTGGAAGACCATGGTCGCAAAATCGGAAAAGATCATGGACAGTCTGGATATAAAAATTGATGTAACGCAGAATCTGGAAGAATATTCACTTGCCCTGCAGCAGATGATCGCAATCGCGAGAGCGGTGGATATGGAATGTAAAGTACTTATCTTAGATGAGCCGACGTCATCGTTGGATGACCATGAAGTAGAAAAATTATTTACCCTGATGCGTCAGCTGAAAGAAAAGGGAGTTGCAATCGTGTTTGTAACCCATTTTTTAGAGCAGGTCTATGCGGTCTGTGACCGTATCACAGTACTCAGAAACGGTAAATTAGTCGGGGAATATCCAATCGAAGAACTGCCGAGGGTGCGTCTGGTTGCGGCAATGATGGGAAAAGATTTTGATGATCTTGCGGCCGTAAAAACAGAGCAGGCGAAAGACTTTTCAAAGGAACCGCTGTTTATCGATGCAAAGGGATTGAGCCATAAAGGAAAAATCAAACCGTTTGACTTACAGATCCATAAGGGAGAGGTAGTCGGATTGACCGGACTTTTAGGTTCTGGTAGAAGTGAGTTAGCACGTGTTATTTACGGCGCGGACAAAAATCAGACCGGAGAGCTGAAAGTGGCGGGAAAAGAAGTAAAGATCAATGCTCCGATCGATGCCATGAACCTTGGAATGGGACTATTGCCGGATGACAGAAAGGCAGAAGGTATCATAGGTGACCTGTCGGTAAGGGAAAATATTATTCTTGCACTGCAGGCAAAACGTGGAATATTCAAACTGCTGCCGATGAGTAAGCAGATCGAGATCGCGGACAAATACATAGAACTTCTTCAGATCAAGACCGCAAACAGGGAGACACTGATTAAACAGCTCTCCGGTGGTAACCAGCAGAAGGTGATCTTAGCGCGCTGGCTTGCGACCGATCCGGAATTTTTAATTTTAGATGAACCGACGCGTGGTATCGATGTCGGAACAAAGACAGAGATCCAGAAACTTGTGATCCAGTTAGCGGAGGAGGGAAAGAGCCTGATCTTTATTTCTTCTGAGATCGAAGAGATGCTTCGAACCTGTTCGAAACTTGTCGTATTAAGAGATGGGGAAAAAGTTGGTGAGATCACGGATAATCTGACACAGGAACATGTAATGCAGGCGATCGCAGGAGGTGGCACAAATGAATAATATAAAGAAACTGATCAGCAAACCGCTGTTTCTGCCTATCTTTTGTATGTTATTGGTAATGGCGGTAAATATCATTTACGATGTTGCATCGGGAAATTTTGCATTTAATTTCTTTACGATCTCCATTCGAAACGGAGTATTGTATGGACGTATTATCGATATCTTAAACCGTGGAAGTGAGATCGCGATCCTTGCGATCGGAATGACTCTGGTTGTATCCTGTTCTGCAGGTACTGATATTTCCGTTGGTTCGGTCATGTCACTGGCAGCGTCGTTCTGCTGTATGCTGCTTGCAGGCTATGGAGTTTCCTCCACGAATGAACTGGCGAGACCGCTTATCATCGGAGTGCTTGGCGGTATCCTGATCGGATGTGTCTGCGGTGCATTTAACGGATTGTTAGTATCGTATCTGAATGTACAGCCGATGGTCGCAACGCTTATTTTATTCTCGGCAGCAAGAGCGATCGGTCTGTTATTATGTAATAATATGATTGTGTATGTAAGAGAGGATTCCTTTAAAATTTTTGGTGGATATCTTGGATTTATCCCGACACCGATTGTTGTGGCAGCCGTATGTATCATAATCACTTCCCTGATACTAAAAAAGACGGCGCTGGGGTTATATGTACAGAGTGTTGGTATCAACAAAAAGGCTTCCCGTATTGCAGGTATCAAATCAGAAAGAATTATTTTCCTGTGCTACATTGTCTGTGGACTTTGCGCCGGAATTGCCGGAATTGTGGCATCTTCCCGTATCAGTTCTGCAGATTCTAACAATATCGGATTAAACTTTGAGCTGGATGCAATTCTTGCAGTTGCACTTGGCGGTAACAGTCTTGGCGGCGGAAAGTTCCGTCTTACCGGTTCTATTATCGGTGCATATACGATCCAGGCGATCACGACAACACTGTATGCGCTGGGTGTTTCCACCGAACAGGCACCGGTATACAAGGCGGTCATTGTTATCATCATCGTTGCGATCCAGGCGCCTCCGTTTAAGGATTATATGAAAAAGATGTCTGCAAAAAGACAGCTGGCAAAAGGAGGTGTCGCATAATGAAGAAAAAGAAAATGAATGGAAACACGGTACTTTTGATCATCACAATCGTTTTATTCTTCGTCATGTATGCAGTCGGATGTGCGATTTATGCAAATAAGGGATTTACACACCTGCAGACATTTTTAAATGTACTGATCAATAATGCGGGACTCTTATGCATTACCTGTGGAATGACATGTGTTATGCTGACAGGCGGAATCGACATCTCGGTTGGTTCTCTTGTAGCTATGGACTGTATGTTTCTTGCGGTCGGAATGGAGAGATGGAACATGAACGCAGTGGTTCTTTGTATTCTGGTCCTTTTGATCGGCGTTGTATTTGGAATTGTACAGGGTTTCTGTGTCGGATATTTAAATATCCAGCCATTTATTGTGACGATGGCGGGAATGTTCTTCGCAAGAGGTATGACGGCTGTGATCTGTACGGATCAGGTATCGATCAGCAGCAATGAATTTTTTGTAAAACTTGCAAATGCCAAGATCAAACTTCCGTTTGGATCTTATGTCAATGGTAAAGGCGTGGTACAGGTACCGTTTATCCGTATTTCCGTGGTTGTGGCACTGGTAGTGTTAGTCGTGGTATTTCTGATGCTCCGCTACACCAAATTCGGAAGAAGTCTTTATGCAGTTGGCGGCAGTGAGCAGTCAGCGACCATGATGGGACTTGATGTGAAAAAGACAAAATTAAAAGCTTATGTGTTATCTTCTTTCCTCTGTTCGATCGGCGGTATCTGCTATTGCTTGAATACCATGTCCGGCAACGTGCAGCAGGCACTTGGATTAGAGATGGATGCCATTGCATCATCCGTTATCGGTGGAACGCTCCTGACCGGAGGAGTTGGAAATGTGATTGGTTCCTTCTTCGGTGTACTGATCAACGGTACAATCTCAACTCTGGTAAAGACCAATGGTAAGCTCTTAAGTTCCTGGTCGAGCATCGCAGTTGCAGCATTACTTTGTTTCTTTATTGTGTTACAGAGTATTTTTGCAAAGATGAAAGAGAGCAGTAAATAATAAAGTGAATAAGAAAAAGCTGTCGCACAGAGAAAATTCTCTATTTATGTGCGGCGGCTTTTTGGTATATAATGAAAAGCAAAGGTTATGGGTTCGGAGGAGATATGTTAAACAAAAGGTGGGTATCAGCAGGAATCACGGTACTTGGGGCAATATTTTTGCTGGCAGGATGTGGAGAAAAAAGAGGGCAGCGCACGAATGGACTGGACACGGAGGAGATGGCAGGTCATGATGGGTGTATTGTGGTAGGCTATGCACAGGTCGGTTCAGAGTCAGACTGGAGAACAACGAATACGCAGTCATTTAAAAATATTTTTACGGAAGAAAACGGTTATTATCTGATTTTTGAGGATGGACAGCAGAAACAGGAAAATCAGGTCAAGGCGATCCGCAACTTTATCCTACAGGATGTGGACTATATTATTTTAGATCCGGTTGTGGAAACGGGATGGGAAGCGGTGCTTGAGGAGGCAAAGGAGGCAGGAATCCCTGTCATTCTCTCTGACCGTACCGTGGAAGTCGGCGATGAAAGCCTTTACAGCTGCTGGGTAGGAAGTAATTTTTGTGAAGAGGGAATAAAGGCGGGGGAATGGCTTGAAAATTATTTAAAAGAACAGGGAAGAGAAGATGAGACGATCCATTTAGTCACACTGCAGGGGACGCCAGGTTCCTCCGCACAGATCGGGCGGTCGGACGGTTTTGAAAAAATATTAAAAAAACACTCAGACTGGGTGATGCTTGAAAAACAGTCGGGCGATTTTACACAGGCAAAAGGTCAGGAAGTCATGGAAGATTTTTTAGAGAAGTACGATGATATCGATGTTGTGATCAGTGAAAACGACAATATGACGTTTGGCGTGATCGATGCGCTTGAGGCGGCAGGAAAGAAAATGGGAACAGATGGTGATGTGATCGTGATCTCATTTGATGCAGTAAAAGATGCGCTTACGGTGATGCAGGATGAGAAGATCATGGCTGATTTTGAGTGCAATCCGCTGACAGCCCCTTTGGTCGAACAGACGATCCGGCATATGGAAAACGGGGAAGAGGTCGATAAAGTCCAGTATGTGGAGGAAGGATATTTTGATTACACGATGGATCTGAAATCAATCCTGAAAGACAGATCCTATTAGACAATAGGGAAAGTGTGTATATTGCTTCTTTGGTTTTATTTTTGTATAATATTGAAATAAATTATACTGGGAAATCAAATAAAACAGAGGAGAAGAGCAGTATGGCAGAAGAGGAATTTCAGGAACAAAGTTCCGTGAAAACTGAAACTGAAAAAGAACAGAGTGCCGTGGAAAAGAAAAAAGCAAAAGAACAGAGTGCCACAGAAAAGGAAAAGGTAAATGTAGAGAATGTTATGGAACAGGTAGAAGATCCGGTTATCATAGAGAGCGAAGATGTGAAGATGGAAACGGAACCGGATTATACGCAGATGGAAGTCAAAAATCCACGGATCGGAAAAGTTTTAAAACTCGAAGAAGAAGCAAAGAGGCAGAATGAATTAGAGCAGCTTCGCAGTAAGCGGATTAGACAGCAGCAGGAATATATCAATCGGATGATCGACTCCGTGGAAGCAAATCTGAAAAATACAAAAGAAGAACAGAAGTTAAATGAAGAATTTGAACGCCATATCAGAACGGAAGTTTACCGGATGCACGGTATCAGCGAGGATAAGCTTCAGGGTATGGAGGAACGGCGCAATGCATGGTATCAGGGAGCGGCGTTTGCACTGTTTTTTCTGTCGCTGATCTTAGTGGCAGTGTGTGGTGTTTTACATGGGTTTGGTTCGGAACTGTGTATTTTTATGGCATTTTATACGGCAATTGAGGGTACGCTTCTTTCAAATGGCAGAAAACAGGCAGCGTTTTTTGAGGTACTGATCAAGATTTTATATCTGTTACTTTACCCTGTGATGCTGACGGTGTTTGTGTGCTACGAACTGAAATTTAAGGAATATGATATGTTAGTTCCAATCTTTGTGATCGCTGGTGTGGTTGTTCTGATGCTTGGGGCTATATCTTATTTTGCTTACGATCCATACCGCGTGGATAAGCGCAACCGCAAAAAGGCAAACAGTTACATAAAAGAAATGGAGAAGGCGGCTTTAAAGGAAGTGCGTCTGAAAGAAAAAGCGTTTGAAAAACTGCAGCGGAAAAACGAGAAGAAGGAACAGAGAGAAAAAGCGCGCAAAGAAAAGGAAGAAGAAAGGCGTAAGAAACGGGAAGCACGCAAGGCAGAACGTGAAGCAGCACGGCAGAAATCAGAACAGGAACAGCCGGTAGAAAAAATCATTGGATGGTGGGAAAAAATCCGTCATAAGAATGAGAAGAAAACTGAAAGTGAAGTGAAAGAGCAGATGACAGAAAACATTGCGAAAGACAAAAATGAGAGCGCAGAATAAAAGTCTGTTATGGTCAAAGACCAATAACATATAGAAATGCAGGAAGAAAGGACAAAATAAAACATGGAAGATTTTAAATTCAGCACACTGGAATATAAAAGACCAGATTTTGAAAAAGTAGGTGCATTTGCAGAGGAGATCACACAAAAAATCAAAAATGCAGCATCCTATGAAGAATTAAAAGGATATATGGAGCAGATGGAGGAGATGTCGAAAAATTTTTCGACGGACTGCACGATCGCATCTATCCGTCATACCTTAGATACGACAGACGAATTTTATGAAAAAGAAGATGCGTATATCAATGATATGGTGCCGACAGTTATGCCAAAGCTTCTGGCGATGAATGATGCACTGATGGAATCAAAGTTCCGCGGGGATATTGAAAAGGAGTACGGAAAGCAGTATTTTGCACAGATGGATCTGCAGAAAAAGACTTTCTGTGAGGAAAATATTCCACTGATGCAGCAGGAGTCAAGACTTTGCAAAGAATATGAAAAAATGATGGCAACTGCAGCAATCCCATTTGATGGAAAAACACTGAATCTATATGGTGTACAGAAGTACTTTGAACACGAGGACCGCGAAGTCCGCAAGGCGGCTGTGAAGGCATACTCCGATTTTTATCATGGCAATGAAAAACGTCTCGAAGAAATCTGGGATGAACTGATCAAAATCCGTACACAGATGGGAAAAAATCTTGGTTATGAGAATTTTATCCCGGTTGGCTATATGCAGCAGGGACGTACTGATTACGGCATGGAGGAAGTGGCTGCTTTCCGCAAGCAGGTGCGTACCGTGTTAGTTCCTTTCTGTGAAAAATTATATGAGGCACAGAAAAAACGTCTTGGTGTGGATACCTTGATGTTTTACGATGAAAAACGTGTATTCCCGGATGGCAATGCAGTTCCGGCAGGGGATGATGATTTCATGGTGGATCAGGCGAGAAAAATGTACCATGAATTAAGTCCGGAGACCGGAGAGTTCATTGATTTTATGATTGATCATGAACTGATGGATCTGAAAAATAAGCCAGGCAAGGCATCTACCGGATATATGACATCTCTTGACCGCTACAAGGCACCATTTGTATTTTCCTGTTTTAACCAGACGATCTTTGACATGCAGGTACTGTCACATGAGTTAGGTCATGCGTTTGCAGGATATATGGCAATGCGCAGTCAGCCGATCACTGCATATTACAGTGAGTCAACGGATATTGCAGAGATTCATTCCATGGCAATGGAACAATTTGCTTATCCATATGCAGAAAAATTCTTTGGAGAGCAGGCAGATAAATATCGTTTTGCACACTTGCAGGATGCCCTGACATTTGTACCGTTTGGCGTAGCCGTAGATGAATTCCAGCATATCTGTTACAGCAACCCGGATATGACACCGAAGGAGCGCACGCTTGCATGGAAGAAGTTGGAAGAAACTTATATGCCTTGGAGAAAATATGAGGCAGATGATTTCTTTGACCGTGGCGGTTACTGGTATCATAAACTGCATATTTATCTCTATCCATTCTATTATATCAACTATACTTTGACGACAATGGGAGCGATGGAGTTTAAAACCAAGGACAGAAAAGATCATGAGGATGCATGGAAAGATTATTTAAATCTCTGTAAATGTGGTGGCAGCATGAGCTATTTAGAGACACTGCGCTACGCACATCTGATGAATCCATTTGAGCAGGGAACGGTGGAAAAAGCCATTGAGCTTGCAAAAAATGATCTGTTAAACAGCAGATATATGTAAGAGAAAATAAAATGCAATAGATGTATCAGTATCTTGACAGAATAAAAAAAGCAAAGAAACGGAGGTTATTTCCGTTTCTTTGCTTTCTTTTTTGCGACACTGTATCCAAAAGTGCCAAGTTTTTTGCCGAGTAAAAAGTAGGCACCATGGGAGTAGGTAACAAGTCCGGTGTCATTGAGGTGAAATGTATTTTTCTCATCAAAAAATGCATCATCTACGGTGACATTCACCACATCAGCAAGAAACATGGTGTGGCTTCCGAGCGGTTTTATCTCCCGAACCTTACATTCGATATTGACAGGACTTTCTGCGATGCCCGGTGCAGAAATCTCCTTCGAAGGGAGCGGTGTCAAATGCATTTCTTTGAATTTATCAATGTCTTTTCCGGAGCGGACACCGCAAAAATCAGTTGCGCGGACTAACTGCTCCGTTGTCAGATTTACAACAAACTCGCCGGAAGTTTCGATCATATGGTAAGAGTAGCGCTCCGGGCGTACAGAGATCGACAACATCGGTGGATTGGTACATATGGTTCCTGCCCATGCTACGGTGATGATATTTGGTTTTCCGGCAAGATCTGGATTGGTACAGAGTACATCTTCTTTTCCGGCAGGATACTGGCAGCTTACCATAACGGCAGGCAGCGGATAGAGCATGTTGCCGGGTTTAAAATATTGTTTTGCCATAAAGCCTCCATTTATTTCAGCAGAAGATCCATGAGATATGCATAGACGTCTTCATTTTGTTTTTTCCAGTTATCACAGATCGCCTGCGCCTGTTCCCGGGTTTTTACGGTAAGTGTCAGGTCGATCAGATTGGTATCGTGTACACGAAACTGGCAGCGTGCAGCATAATCCTGATTTGGTGTTTTGTAATAGTCCGCAAGTATGGAGTTGACGCTGCGCAGCTCTAATTTATTTTTTTCTAAGAATGTGGTGGTATCACGTTCGATTGCCGGTGTGATCTTATCTTTGAAAAAACCAAGCGTTTCTTTTCCGGCAGCAGTAATGGTATACTGCGTATTGCTGTGAGTGGATTCTGCATGTATCAGGCTGGCATCCTCAAGGTCACTTAATACCTGTTGGACACGAAAATAATCCGTATAATCCTGCTCTAAAAAGAAATTAGATATCTGTGTGTTTGTCAATGGAAAATCCACTTTATCCAGCATATTTAAAATTGTCAGTTTATAGATCGTGAATGGTTCTGCCATAATATTAGATGCCCTCTTTCTTTATAATCAGATATTTTTCCCCTGCCAGAGATCACGCTCACGCAGACATTTCTGTATCGTGTTTAAAACTCTCTTTTTATCTGTACTCCATAAAGGTGCGATCAAAAGACTGCGCGGACCATCTCCTGTGAGCCGGTGGATCACAATTTCCGGCGGCAGCAATGCAATGCAGTCTGCGATCAGGTCACAGTATTCTTCCAGTGTAAAAAGTGGAAATGGATGTGCCATATAGGCAGTCCCAAGATCGGTTCCTTTCAATATATGAAGAAGCTGGAGTTTTATTCCGGTGATCGGAAGACTGCCAACATAACGGACGGAACAGAGCATATCCTCTTTTGTCTCACCCGGAAGTCCAAGGATCAGATGAGTAATGACCGGAATGTTTCTTTTATGCAGATCAGATACTGCCTGTTCAAACTGGGAGAGGGTAAAACCGCTTCGGATTGCCTGCAGTGTTGTATCGTGGATGGTCTGAAGACCAAGTTCTATCCAGACCGGTTTCCTGTGGTTTAACTTATCAAGCAGATCTAAGATATCCGGAGCCAGACAGTCACAGCGGGTTGCAATGGATAATGCTGCGACATCCGGCTCTTCAATGGCTTCCGTAAAAATCTGTCTTAAGTATTCTACAGGTGCATAGGTATTGGTATATGCCTGAAAATAAGCGATGAACTTTTTACAGTCTGTTTTTGCCTGAATCCGTTTTTTGGCGGAAAGAATCTGCGCATGAACAGACAAGTCAGGCGCGGCAGCAAAATCCCCGGAACCGCCAGCGCTGCAGAAAATGCAGCCGTGATTCCCCAGAGTACCGTCGCGGTTTGGACAGGTCATACCGCCGTTTAAGGAAAGGCGGTAGACCTTTTCCCCGAAAGTCTGTTTTAATTCATAATCTAAAGAATGATACCGTTTGTCGCCCCAGATCATCATTTGATATGGGATTTGACAGCTTCGCTTACAACTTCTGCGACACGCGGGTCAAAAGCCTCCGGCATGATAAATTCGTCACATAACTGATCCTCGGAAACAAGACCTGCGATCGCTTCTGCGGCGGCAAGTTTCATTTCTTCCGTGATCTGTGTGGCACGTCCCTCTAAGGCGCCTTTGAAGATACCAGGGAATGCGACAACGTTGTTGACCTGATTCGGGAAGTCACTTCTACCGGTTCCGACCACGCGTGCACCGGCTGCTTTTGCAATGTCCGGCATGATCTCCGGTACCGGGTTTGCCATTGCAAACAGGATGGAATCGTGATTCATGGAAGATACCATCTCCGGTGTTACAATGTTTGGTGCGGAAACACCAACAAAAATATCAGCACCTTTTAATGCATCGGCAAGTGTTCCATGCTCATTTGCAAGGTTTGTTACTTCGGTCATTTTCTGCTGCATCCAGTTTAAGTTTGGATAATCTTTTCCGATGATGCCCTCACGGTCACACATGATCACATTTTTAAAACCGTATGTTAAAAGTAATTTTGTGATGGCAACGCCAGCAGATCCAGCACCGTTTACAACGACGCGGCAGTCCTCTTTTTTCTTGCCGGTTACTTTTAAGGCATTGATGATTCCTGCAAGTACCACAATGGCAGTACCGTGCTGATCATCATGGAATACCGGGATGTCAAGCATCTTTTTTAAACGTTCTTCAATCTCAAAACAGCGCGGTGCGGAGATATCCTCTAAGTTGATACCGCCGAATGCCGGTGCAATGTTTTTCACGGTAGCGATGATCTCTTCGGTATCCTGTGTGTCTAAGCAGATCGGAACGGCGTTGACATTGCCGAACTCCTTGAATAATACACATTTACCCTCCATAACAGGCATTGCTGCGTATGCACCGATATTTCCAAGTCCTAGTACTGCGCTTCCGTCGGAAACAACAGCAACGGTGTTTGCTTTCATGGTGTATGTATAGGCTGCCTCAGGGTCTTTGGCAATGACTTTACAAGGTTCTGCAACACCTGGTGTATAAGCAATCGCAAGATCTTCGCGGCTTTTTACTTTTGATTTGGCAACGGTCTCTAATTTACCGTTCCACTGTCTGTGCATCTCTAATGCTTTATTCTCCATAATAATATATCTCCTGTTATCATTGTTTTCATTTATGATAACATTAACAATTTCACAAATCAAGAAAAGTTGATGGAGAATTCTGCTGATTGTAACTGCTGATTTCATTTTAAGGGAATTTGACATATATAATAGGTAAGTGATAAAGTTATTTTAGAAATTGTCCGGCAGAAAATCCGAAAAGAAGGGAAGATTTGAAGTGAAAGTATTAATGATTAACGGAAGTCCGAGAACAAATGGAAATACATCGATAGCACTTGGTAAAATGAAAAAGGTTTTTGAGGAAGAGGGCATAAATGCGGAAATCGTACAGGTTGGCAACAAAGCTGTAAGAGGCTGTATTGCCTGCAACCGTTGTGCGGAACTTGGAAAATGTGTTTTTGATGATGTGGTAAATGAGCTGGCACCTAAATTTGAAGAGGCGGATGGTCTTGTAATCGCAAGTCCTGTTTATTATGCATCAGCAAATGCAACTTTAATTGCAGTTTTAGACAGACTTTTTTACAGTACATCTTTTGATAAAACTATGAAGGTGGGAGCAAGTGTCGTATGTGCCAGACGTGGTGGATGTTCCGCTACGTTTGATGAATTAAATAAATATTTTACGATAACAAATATGCCGATCGCATCAAGTCAGTACTGGAATTCCATCCATGGAAGAGGTCAGGGAGAAGCAGAAGCAGATGAAGAGGGGAAACAGACGATGCGTGTGCTTGCAAGAAATATGGCATTTCTTATGAAGAGCATTGCACTTGGAAAAGAACAGTTTGGACTTCCAAAAACGGAAGAACATGTGTGGACTCATTTTATCCGGTAGAAGAAATCCAAAGAGAAAGCGGATCGAATGATCGGTTATAGGGGGGAACAAACTTCCAAGGTGGGAAGCGTATGATGAACCGTTGACTGCGTAATATATTAAAACCAGTGCATGAGTCGGCGAAACTATGCGGATTTCAGGAGTGGTAAAGGTTATTCAAATATCTGATCTGATCCTGATTCCGACGGTAAATACCGGACAGGAACCAATGGAGATGTTTGAACAGGAAATCCATAGTTGTCTCACCGGAAGGAACAGTTATTGAAAAAGCGGATGATACTGAGCAGATCATTTATACTGATATTGACATAAGAGAATCACAGAGAATCCGCAATAAAAAGCCATATACATCTTTAAGACGTAAGGAATTTTACCTGTAGCTGATTTTTGAATTGGTTTGTAAAGTTGTGAAAGAGAAATACAGGACAGTACAAGAATGGAGATAAGATGGGAAATGAATCAGGTGAATGGATCATGTACGGTGTAGACTGGGATGATCCGGAGTGTATACATACGGTAGATGAAGCAATGGAATATATCAATGAGGTCGGTTTTCTTCCTTTATTCAAAAATGATATTCCAGGTTTTTCTCTGGAAGAAATAACTGTGCCAGAATATTGGTGGAGTGATGTATCCGAAAAAGATCCATGGATGTGGAGAGCAGTCATTGCAAGAAAACATGACATAGTTTATGGCAAGTTTTTTGACAGAAAAGCTGGTTTTATATCAAAAAAATGGCTGCCTGTATTTGCAAATTATCGTCGTGATGGATATGATTTTGATGCACTATATGAGGATGGCAAAGCACCAAACAAGTATAAGAAGATAATGGATAATTTTATTGAGGATAAGAAAGATGCAGAAATATATTCTAATATACTGAAAAAACAGGCTGGCTTTGGTAAGGATGGAGAAAAGGGATTTGATGGCGCCATCACAAATCTTATGATGCAGACTTATCTTTGCAATTGTGATTTCAGAAAGCGGGTAAATAAGAAAGGTGTGGAGTATGGATGGGATGTTGCTGTGTATTCTTCGATTGAACATATATATGGATACGATTATGTGACATCATGCTACAAGGATGATCCGGGAGATTCGTGGAGGCAGATTGCAGATCATATGCATGAAATTTATCCGGTTGCATCAGACAAACAGATAAGGAAGGTGTTGAAATAAAATGAGCGATAAAACAAAAAATTATGACAAAATAGATATCAGTTATTTTAAAAGCATTGTGGATCAGGACAGGGCTTCGGTTGTTATATGTAATCTCAGTCATGAGATCATATATATGAATCCGGCAGCAGTACAGAATTATTCAAAACATGGTGGAGATAAGCTGATAGGAAAAAGTCTGTTGTGTTGTCACAATCCGGAATCCGGAGAAAAGATACAGCAGGTGATCGACTGGTTTGCAGCGGATGAAAGCCATAATATTGTATATACTTTTCATAATGAGAAGCAGAATAAAGATGTATATATGGTGGCGCTTAGAGATGAAGGAAAATTAATCGGATATTATGAAAAACATGAGTATCGGAATGCAGAAACCATGAAATATTATGATTTATTTTAAACAGAATAAGTTTATGAAAACGGAGGAGAAAGAGCGTGAAGGGAAAAGGATTCCTGACCAGAATCTTAGTGTTGTCAATACTTTTTCTCATAAAAAATCCCACACCACATTTCATGTGATGTGGGATTCTCTTAACTTAATGCCATTGACCTCACTGTCTGGGAGATTTTTTTGTTAGGGGAGTTTTTTTACAGTTCCTTTTTTGTCCGAAACATATGTTTGTAAAGTTTATATACATGATCAGTGTGATTAACGGTGATCTCCCAGATAAAAAAGTGCAACCGTGCCAGGACCGGAATGTGCACCGATCGTAGCACCGATATAGTCGATCATAAAATTCTCATATCCGAAACGTTCTTTGATCAGATCAGCGACAAACTGTGCGTCTTCCGGGCAGTCTCCATGGCTGATGAAGATGATATCATTTTTATCTTTCCAGTCACCGAGTTGTTTTTCCATGCAGTCGACAAGTCCGATCAGTGATTTTTTACGTCCGCGTACTTTGCTCAACATGACAAGGTGTCCTTCATCATCGACATGAAGTACTGGTTTTAAATTGATCATCGTACCGACGATCGCGGCTGTTTTAGAAAGCCGTCCGCCGCGATGCAGATGGAAAAGATCATCGACGGTAAAATTATGTACGAGATGATATTTATTTTCTTCTACCCAGGCAGCAACCTCATCTAAACTTTTTCCTGCTTCTTTTAACTGGACTGCTTTATAGACAAGCAGACCCTGACCTAAGGTTGCGGCAAGCGAATCAACAACAACGATCCGGTGATCCGGATATTTTTCACAGACATCTGCTGACGCGATACGGCAGCTATTGAAACTTCCACTGAGACCGGAAGAAAATGCAATATGGAGAATATCCACATCATTATCTTTCAGGATGGATTCATACAGCAGGGCAGCTTCTTCGGGATTTGCCTGTGAGGTGGTCGGCAGGGAGCCGGCACGCATTTTATCATAAAAATCTTTGACAGGCATTGGTTTTTCCCAGGTGTAGGATGTACCCTCTAGTGTGTAAGGAAGGGACATCATGTATAAGTGATGTTTTTCAACGTAGTCTCTTGGTAAATCAGTGGTTGTATCGGTAACAATTACAAACTCTTTCATGAACTCCTCCAGATCATATTGTAAATATTGAAAGATAGCATCAATCGGATATTATCCGATTTCCATGGGTATTACCCATGCACAATTATAAATGATATATTGTTAAAAGAAAAGAAAAAATTGAAATCAGGTATTTACAAATATAATAAAATGAAGTATGATATCACTATCTTTTTATCGGGTTTGCGTGAAGCATCTGAGATCGTTCTATTCATTGAGGAGATTGGAGCGGTTTTGAAACAGGATGAACGAAGCGTCAGACATTTTTGCGGCGGTATGACCAGCCGTATCATTGGAAATCAGACAGATATTTCCATCTTTTTACAATCAAAAGTTATCAGTTTATTTCACAGAGCAATATTTCGTAACGGAGGCTGTTGGAAGGATATTCTGCACTTTTTTTCGAATCAGAAAATGGAGGCAGTATGTCAGTAAAAATAGCATTCTGGGGAATGGACAAGTCATTCCATACAACAGAAATCATGGCTGTAATGGCATGCCTTTTGGCAAAGAGCAGGCCGGCATGTAACGTTTTAGTACAGCGGGAAAATGGCTGGCAGTGTATCTTTTCCGGCGGAAAAGAAAAGATTCTTTTGGCGGATTGTGGATATGGAAGAGACAAAAAGACACAGAACAGTTTAAAAAAAGCGGATATTATAGTAGCTGGTATGCAGTCATATCCGAGTGAATGGGAGGATATGATACGTAATTTTGTGAGAAAGCAAAAGAAAGTTCTTTATCTGATAGAAGGGTATGCGTTTTATGCAAGGCAGATGAAAAATGACATGGTACATACATATCGCATTGCACCGGAGCAGATAGGATATATTCCGCAAAACGGAGAACTGGAATGGGTGTCACAGCAGGGAAAAATGGATAACTTTATCAGGCTGTGGAAACAGAAATCAGAAACAGAACGTAATAAAATTTTTTTTGAAGAAATGGGATCAAATCTGTTTCTTCTCAGAAAACAGATCGAAAAAATTGAAAATGGAGGATTCTATTATGGAACAGGTAATGAAACACTACGGAAATGCAATTCTTGCAGTAATCGTATTACTGGCATTGGGGGCGATCATTGTGGCAGCACTTTCGTCGGATGGGTATGTTGCGACAGAATTTAAGAATACACTCACAGGCTTTTTTAATAATATGAATGCGCTTCGCCCATAAAAATTTTATAGGGGAGAAGTTACTGGTGCAATGAAAGAAAAAGAGGACTTTTCTTTTATGCGGGAAAGTCCTCTGAAAAATGGAGAGAACAATGAGTGAAAAAGTTATTGTTGAACCTACACCGGAACAGTTCGGAATATTCTGGAAGTATTTGAGCAGACCGGAAGTGACGGATGTGGATTATAACGGGAAAAAATTATGGATCACAGATTTGGAACAGGGAAGATATTGTGCAGATGAGGAGATACCGGAAGCATTTATCAGTACGTTTACACACAGTATCTCAAACTGTATCAATAAACAGTTTAATAATGCAAATAAAATATTAGAAGCGGATACCAAAGAACTTAGAATCAGTATTATCCATGAGTCCGCCGCGATATCAGGGATCAGCATCTGTATCCGTAAATCCCCGTGTTTTGTAAGAAACACTTTAAAAGAACTGCTCGATCAAAAATATTGTGAACAGAAGGTATTACATTTACTGCTGAATTGTGTGCATGCGGGGATGAATTTTGTTTTTGGTGGAGAACCGGGTGTAGGTAAGACAGAAAGTGCAAAATTTTTTATGCAGTTTATCAGAAAGGAAGAACGTGTTATTACCATAGAAGATTCATTAGAAATTCATTATACGAATATCAATCCAGGGGCAGATGCGGTGGAGCTTCGTGTTGGAAAGGGATTTGATTATACAGATGCGATCAAGGCTTCCCTGCGTCAGAACCCAAGCTGGCTGATGCTTTCCGAGGCGCGTTCTGTGGAAGTAACTTCACTGTTAGAACAGTGGAGTACCGGTGTTCATGGATTTACGACGATACATCTGGATGATGTAAGAAAATTGCCGGACAGGATATTGAACATGATGAATAATGTTAATGATGCACAGCGCATGGAGAACCGCATCTACCGTTATGTGAATGTAGCAGTTCTGATCCGCAAAACCGAATCTTCAGATGGAAAGGTAAGGCGTTATATTGACCAGCTTTGTTTTTTTTCGAGAGAAAATGCGGAAAATAAGATTTATATGATCGTTGAAGATGGAGCGCTGGTATCCGGAAAAATACCGTTAGATATTCAGAAAAGATTTAATGAAGCGGGTGTGGACGAACCTTTTGTATGCAGACACTTTGACAGGTATCTTAGAGAGGGAAGATAAAGAGAGAGGAGGACGTATGATGGGGATGTTTACTTTTTGGAATCCGAAAAATCTACAGAAAAAGGTAGATATGTATGGATATCATTTTTCGTGGAAAGAGCATACGATGATGATTTTTATGGCATTGGCGGGAGTATTTGGCGTCGGAGTCGTTTTTCAACTTAAGACGGGCGGTGTTGTGGCTGCGTTGGCAGCTGTTTTAGCAATGCTTCCGATACTGGTGCTTGATATGTACCGTAAAATGTATGAGCAGAAGCGGTTTGCGGATGCTGCGGAATATATGGAGCAGATGTTATATGCATTTCAGAAAAGTGGAAAAATATTGAGTGCACTAAAGGAAACCAGAGAAATATTTGAAGAAGGGAAGATGCGTTCCTGTATCGAGCAGGTGATTCTGAAACTGGAATTTGGAGAATTTGCCATAGGTGAAAACATTTTTAAAGAGGCATTAGAACCGCTTGAGAGTCAGTATCAGTGTCCAAAGATAAAAATGGTCCACGAACTTCTTATCAATGCAGAGGAACATGGGGGAGAAATGAACGAATCTGCACTGATTCTTTTAGAGGATATTGAATTGTGGAAACGCAGAGGATATCAGCTTCAGGCAGAAAAGAAAAAAAGCCATACGGACAACATTATTTCTGTGATCGTATCGGTCATTCTCTGTGCGACAGCATTATATGTATTAGATTCCATGAAAGATCTTTTTGCGGTGAAAACATGTTTTAATATATTTGATGTAAAAATCATTCAGGTTTCGTCACTTGTATTTCTTCTTTTCTTATTATGGGTATTTGTAAAAAGCTCAAGGAATCTGACAAATGACTGGCTGGCAGCAGAGGAAAAGGAGCAGAGAAATGATATCAGCTCAAGCTGCGAGCTTGTGTATCATTATGATGAAAAAAAGGAAAAAAGAAAAAGCGTATTATGGACATTGCCGGTAGCAGGTGTCATGTTTACAGCTTTTTTGCATGGAAAAATATTGCTTGCCGGACTGTTATTTCCAGTTACACTTTTTTTGGCTATGCAGCACAAAGTGGGTTTTAAGATTGCAAAAAGAGATGTGACGGAGGCTGTTTATCTGGCACTTCCAGGATGGTTTATGGAACTTGCGTTGCTGCTGCAGAATAATAATGTACAGATTTCTATTGAAAAATCAAAAAACAGCGCACCACAGGTATTAAAATATGAGATTGAATGTCTGGAAGAACGGTTAGAAAAAACACCGGAAAAACTAAGTGCATATACAGATTTTTGTAGAGAATTTGACGTACCGGAAGCCCAAAATTGCATGAAAATGTTACATGCTGTTGCGGAAATGGGAACCGGGGATGCAGTGACGCAGATAAATCATCTGATCTTACATGTAAATGAGATGCAGAACAGGGCAGAAGAAATCCGAAATGGGAAAATTGCATTTGGTCAGAAAATGATATTTTCATATCCGGTTATAGCGGCAACTGTAAAATTGCTGATCGATCTGACAATCGGAATGACAATGATGTTTCAAATGCTTGGAAGTATGGGAGGTGTGATGAAATGAAGCAGGTAATTGGGGCATTTGGTATTTTATTTATATTGATGATAAATATTTTTGTGTGCACAGGTCTGATCGGAGCGGGCGGGCAGATTGCGGCTGCAAAAGAGTATAAGTCGCAGGTGGTTGCAGAACTGGAGAACAGCAATTTTAACCCGGTTGTTATTGATGCCTGTAAAAAAAAGGCGGCGCAGGACGGATACGAACTAACAATTTCAGAATGTATCTATGATGCATGGCAGAATATGAATGCATCACAGGTTGCGTTAACATATCATTACCGCATACCGATACTGGGAATTTCTGAAGAAAATATTACATATGCGATCGCGAGGTGATGGATTTTAGTATGATGATAATCGTGGAAAAATTTGGTGGAGCTTTTTTGGGAATATTGGCAGGAAGTGCAGTGATACGGATGTTTTATGAAGTTTTAAATTATGTATCATCTTTCTGAAAGAAGGAAAGGAAAAGACTATGGAAGACATCATAGAGGAATTTGGAAGCGGATTTCTGGCAATTGCCGGGACATTTTTTCTTATTGGATTCTGGTATGAAAATATGGGGCATGGTGGAGTTATTTACGAAT
Source organism: Roseburia sp. OF03-24 (assembly GCF_003463035.1). NCBI lineage: Bacteria > Bacillati > Bacillota > Clostridia > Lachnospirales > Lachnospiraceae > Roseburia > Roseburia sp. OF03-24. The sequence continues at coordinate 62,166 of NZ_QSCK01000005.1, forward strand.
TTGTGCGGCAGTTTTTGATTTGTACCTGTGGCAGTTAGAGGAGATGGATATGTATGAAGTGATCAAAGTGTATGGAAAAACAATTTTTCAGGCAGTAATTCTGGTTGGATTATTGTGTCTTATTTTTCAAGATGTGATGGATGAAAACGGTAACAGGGGGATTTTGAAGATCGTATCTGATCATACGGAGATGCAGACAGAAAGTCCGGCAGATTTTGAAACATTTTGTGAGGAATCACAGAAATCACCGCCTTATTTTGTGACAGTCGAGACAGGATATCTGGAAACTGGACAATATGAATTGACAGATATTGTAAAGGCATGGGATTATGCTGGAAATGAGCTGCAGGTCTGCCTGCTAAAAGTTATTTCACCGGATGGAACAATACTGGAAAATGAACTGGATTTTCAGGAGTCCGGTGTGTATGAATTAAATGTGATGGCTGCAGATCATGAAAACAGAGTCCGATATGCAGCAGTAAGTATACCGGTAAATAGATCATGACTCAGATGAAGGGTGGGAAAAGTGAAAAATATGATAATGATGATAATTGGGATCACAATTGGAGCAATAACGATTCTGATAATATTAACAGTAACTGGCCGTATGAATTATGCGGCAGAATTGGAAAACCAGCTGCCTGCAGCTATAGAGGGTACGCTTTGTAATGCAAAGATAAAACAGACGTATGATGTAGCAGATAACAGAGAATTTACAGCAGATGTAACGGAACAGCTCGTAAAGGGAATGGATGCCCAGACGGGTATTGTAATGCGAATCATGGGAGCTGATAAGGAAAAAGGACTATTTTCCATTGAAGCAGATAGAGAGTTTATACACCCAAATGGAAAAAAAGGAACGGTTACATGCAGTCGGACTGTATTGGCAGACAGGCTGCAGTCTGTAGCTGTGCAGAAATATTATGTACAGTTTTACAAGGATGCAGATAGTGATACCTGTTATAAGCAGTATTGTATTATGGAAGGAGATACGATCACCGCACCGGCAGTCCCGGTAGAGGAAACAAGAGATTTTGCCGGCTGGCAGGATGACAATGGATATGAGGCAGATTTTTCACAACCGGTGGAGCAGAACCGGATATATTATGCTGTGTGGAAATAATGTTCGTGTCATTTAGAAAGAAAAACAGCCGCACCAGAAGGGCGGCTGTCAGAAACAACAGTTGAAAGGTTATTTTAGCTTACAAAGACTGTTTTGCAAGGTTTTTATTTGCAGTGGAAAGCATCAGTTTGATGCGGTTCAACTGGTTTACTTCACTTGCACCCGGATCGTAGTCGATGGCGACGATATTTGATTCCGGGAAGCGGTGACGGAGTTCTTTGATAACACCTTTTCCAACGACATGGTTCGGCAGGCAGGCAAATGGCTGTGTGCAGACGATGTTTGGCGTACCGCTGTGGATCAGTTCCATCATCTCACCGGTTAAGAACCAGCCTTCGCCGGTCTGATTACCTTCCGATACGATATCTCTTGCATATTTTGCAAGATCATCGATGTGGGCAGGTGGATCAAAGTGTTTACTTTTTTCAAATTCGTCTCTGGCGGCACTTCTGAGCCATTCAAAGAAGTTGATGCCAAGACGTCCGATTCTCTTGGATTTTTTGCTGAAGCCAAGGTTGTCAGTTTTAAATCCGGTGTTATAGAAACAGTAAAGCAGGAAATCAGTCAGATCCGGTACGACAGCTTCTGCACCTTCGGACTCTAACAGTCCGACCAGATCGTTATTTGCGGCAGGATGGAATTTTACAAGGATCTCACCGACAACTCCGACACGGGGTTTTTTGATGTCTAAGCGGTCAAGGTTGTCAAAATCACGGATGATCTGACGGCACATCTGCTTAAACTTGCGGTGGGATAACAGTTTATCCTGTGTGACAAAGGAAATAACTTCTTTTTTCCATTTTTCGTGCAGAGCATCTGCAGAGCCTTTTACTGCTTCGTAAGGGCGTGTGCGGTACAGGCAGCGAAGGAAAATATCGCCAAACTCTAACGCATACAGTCCATGCTGGATCAGTGAAGGGGTCAGCTTAAATCCAGGATTGCTCTCAAGACCGCTTAAGTTGATAGAGATAACCGGTACATTCGGATATCCTGCTTTTTCAAGTGCCCGGCGGATGAAACCGATATAATTGCTGGCGCGGCAGCCACCACCGGTCTGTGAGATCAGGATGGCAGTTTTATTCATATCATAATTGCCGGACATGACGGCACTCATAAGCTGTCCTACAACGATCAGCGACGGATAACAGGCATCATTGTTTACATATTTTAATCCGACATCCACGCAGGTACGGCTTGGAACATCCGGTACGACAAGGTTATAACCGGCTGCACAGAATGCAGGCTCTAAAAGTTCAAAATGGATCGGTGACATCTGCGGACAGAGGATCGTATAATTTTTGCGCATCTCTTCCGTAAATACAACTCTGTTATAGTTGGAAAGAACGATCGTCCGTTTGGTCTGTTTCTTCTCACGGACACGAATGGCAGAGAGCAGAGAACGGATACGGATTCTCGCAGCACCTAAGTTATTAACTTCATCGATCTTTAAGCAGGTGTAGATCTTCCCCGATTTTGTAAGAATATCATTGACTGCATCGGTGGTAACGGCATCTAAGCCACAGCCGAAAGAGTTCAACTGGATCAGATCAAGATCATCCCTGGTTTTTACAAAGTTTGCGGCTGCATACAGACGGGAATGATACATCCACTGATCCATAACGATCAGTGGGCGCTCTACCTGATGCAGATGGGAAACGGAATCTTCCGTCAGCACTGCAATGCCGTAGGAATTGATCAGTTCCGGTATACCATGATTGATCTCAGGGTCAACATGGTATGGACGGCCGGCTAACACGATACCGCGTTTTCCGGTCTTTTCCATATAATCTAAGACTTCTTCACCCTTTTTCTGCATTTCCATGCGAACAACAGCAAGTTCTTTGTATCCTTCAGAAACAGCGTCACGGATCTCAGATTCCGGGATTGCAAATTCCGGTGCACCAAAGGTTTTTACAAGCTGGGAAGATAAAGTTTCTTCGCTGGTAAATGCCATGAATGGATTATAAAAACGTACCTTGCCGGAAGTGATATCTTCTACGTTGTTTTTGATATTCTCTGCGTAGGAAGTTACGATCGGGCAGTTATAATGGTTGTTGGAATCCGGAAATTCATTGCGCTCATAAGGTACACATGGGTAGAAAATAAAGTCTACATTCTGATGGATCAGCCAGGTCACATGTCCATGTGCAAGTTTTGCCGGATAACACTCAGATTCACTTGGAATCGAGTCGATGCCGAGTTCATAAATTTTTCTTGTTGACTGTGGGGACAGCACAACAGAAAAACCAAGTTTTTTGAAAAATGTAGCCCAGAATGGGAAATTCTCATACATATTTAAAACTCTCGGAATACCTACCGTACCGCGAGGGGCTTCTTCCGGTTTCAGGGAAGGATAGTCGAATAAGCGTTTATTCTTGTATTCAAATAAGTTCGGAATATTTTCTTTGTTTTTTACGCCTCCGACACCACGCTCACAGCGGTTTCCGGTGATATACTGACGGTTTCCGGAGAAACGGTTGATCGTCAGCAGACAGTGGTTGGTACAGCCCTGACATCTTGCAAGTTTGGTATCGAAAGTCAGTGCATTGATCTCGTCGATGGAGAGCATTGTTGTCTGATAGTCCGCTTCATGGCGCTCTCTTGCGATGAGAGCAGCACCGAAAGCACCCATGATACCTGCGATATCCGGGCGGACGCATTCGCAGCCGGAAATCTTTTCAAAACTGCGGAGTACTGCATCATTATAAAAGGTACCGCCCTGTACGACGATGTTTTTTCCGAGCTCACTTGCGTCGGAGAGTTTGATAACCTTGAATAATGCATTTTTAATGACTGAGTAAGCAAGTCCGGCAGAGATATCTGCTACGGAAGCACCTTCTTTCTGTGCCTGTTTTACTTTTGAATTCATAAATACGGTACAGCGGGTTCCAAGATCAATCGGATTTTTGGCAAACAGAGCTTCTTTTGCGAAATCCTGTACGGAATAGTTCAGGGATTTTGCAAATGTCTCGATGAAAGAACCACAGCCGGAAGAACATGCCTCATTTAACTGTACACTGTCTACGGTCTGATTTTTGATCTTGATACATTTCATATCCTGACCACCGATGTCTAAGATACAGTCTACCTCAGGATCAAAAAATGCTGCTGCATAGTAATGGGCTACTGTTTCTACTTCACCGTCGTCTAACATCAGCGCAGCTTTTAAGAGAGCTTCGCCGTAGCCGGTAGAACAGGAGTGTACGATATGTGCATTTGCCGGGAGTTTTTCGTAGATCTCTTTAATGGAACGGATCGCAGTGGAAAGAGGACTTCCGTTGTTGTTGCTGTAAAATGAATACAGTAAAGAGCCGTCCTCACCGACGAGAGCAATTTTAGTTGTGGTGGAACCGGCGTCGATACCGAGATAACAGTTACCCTCATAGGTGGAAAGGTCACCTGTTTTAACATTGTGTCCGTCATGGCGGGCACGGAAGGTATCATATTCTGCCTGGTCCCTGAATAACGGATCAAGACGTGCCACTTCGAATTCCATATGTATATCAGAGTTTAATTTCCCAAGCATGGAAGAAAGTGTGGTGTTCTGTTCCGGTTTACAGTTTAAGGCAGAACCGATCGCCGCATAAAGGTGTGAATTGTCCGGGGTGATCGCATGCTCATCATCTAAGTTTAAAGTGCGGATAAATGCAGCTTTTAACTCAGATAAAAAGTGGAGCGGACCACCAAGGAATGCAACGTGGCCACGGATCGGTTTACCGCAGGCAAGACCACTGATCGTCTGGTTGACGACTGCCTGGAAAATAGAGGCAGAAAGATCTTCTCTTGTGGCACCTTCATTGATCAGAGGCTGGATGTCTGTTTTGGCAAAAACACCGCAGCGGGCTGCAATTGGATAGATCGCCTTGTAATTTTTCGCATATTCATTCAAACCGGAGGCATCTGTCTGGATCAGGGAAGCCATCTGGTCAATAAAAGAACCTGTACCGCCGGCACAGATACCGTTCATACGCTGTTCTACATTACCGCCTTCAAAATAGATGATCTTTGCATCCTCACCACCAAGCTCGATCGCAACATCTGTCTGCGGAGCATAGTGCTGTAAGGCAGTAGATACAGAGATAACTTCCTGTACGAAAGGAACATCTAAATGTTTTGCAAGTGTAAGTCCACCCGAACCGGTGATCATTGGAGCAACCTTCCTGTCACCAAGCTGGTCAAATGCTTTCTGGATCAGGGCAGAAAGAGTTTCTCTGATATTGGCAAAGTGTCTTTCATAATCGGAAAAAAGCAGGTTGTCATGCTCATCGAGTACGGCAACCTTTACGGTAGTAGAACCGATATCAATTCCGAGTTTGTGAAGCGTATTATTTTCCATAATTTCCTCCAGTCAGTAATTCCGGGAAAAATTCCGGATAAAATATATAAAAATCAGCTGTTTCTTCTTATTAAAAAGAATGCCGGCAAACGCCAAGCAAAGTACATTATACGACATGATATTACAAAACACAATGTGCAAATCAGGGAAAAATATAAACTTTTTATGAATAAAATCCGCCCGGATTGACAAAGCACAGGCATACGGATATACTGAAAAAAGCAGTGTTTTCAAAGAAAGGTTAGGGTTTATCCGATGAACTGGTTAAATAAATTAGAACGAAAAATTGGCCGTTATGCAGTTCCAAACCTTATCATCTGGCTGATCGGGGCATATACGGTCGGTTATGTGTTTGGAACTGTATCACCAGGTATTTTAAGCTATCTGACACTCAGTCCATATCATATTTTACATGGACAGATCTGGAGACTGGTAACATGGGTATTTATGCCAACAGAGTCAAACCTGATCTTCTTATTGATCATGGCATTATTTTATTATCAGCTTGGTATGGCACTTGAACGTACCTGGGGAACTTTCCGGTTTAATGTTTACATTTTCGGCGGTATGATATTTACTGTGATCGGTGCATTTGTCCTGTACGGTATTTATTATTCAATGAATGCTTCTGTAATTTCACAGATGCCGGCGTTAGCAGCGCAGATATCTTATTCGATTGCATCGGGATTTTCCACAAATTATATCAATATGTCCATTTTCCTTGCATTCGCAGTGATGTATCCGGATATGCAGGTGATGCTTTACTTTATTATCCCGATCAAGATGAAATGGATGGCAATTGTATATGCGGTACTGACACTTTATGAGTTTGTTGTCAGTGGCTGGGCAGGGCGTGTGGCTATTTTTATGTCACTGCTCAACTTTATCATTTTCTTCTTCTCAACACGTAATTTCAAACGGTATTCGCCGCATGAAATACACAGGAGACAGCAGTTCAAGTCCCAGATGAGAGAGCCAAGACCGGGTTCCGGTATTACCAAGCATAAGTGTGCCATCTGCGGCAGGACAGAGCTTGATGATCCGAATTTAGAGTTCCGTTTCTGCTCAAAGTGTGATGGCAATTACGAATATTGTCAGGAGCATCTGTTTACACATAAACATATTAAAAAAGGATAAATAATATGACAGACCGGATGGTATTTCCAACGCGAAATATCATCCGTTTTTTGTCCGCCAGTCTTGAGAAACAGGCTGCATGGATAGTGCAGCAATGCAGGTTTGTACAGATATTAAAATAAATATAAATAAAGGAGAACAGACATGATTCAGGATATTTTCCCAATGCATCTTAGTAATGAATATCAAAAAAAAGTACCGCAGGATAAAAGTTTTCTTATGATTTTTAAAGAAAACCGTATTTTTGTAAAAAATGGAGAAGAAATGTGTTATCTGACATATGGAGAACTTTCGGAAATCTGCTGTGAAATGAAAAAGAAAATTCCGGCATGTGTTTATCTTTTTTCCATCGGGGAGGATGATTATTTTCTGACAGATCCGGGAGAGGGGATAGAAGTGCCGGGATTTGCATATTATAAAATGTTTGAAACGCGTACCATGCAGCCAAAAGAGCAGGTACTTGCTGCAGCGACCGCATGGCATCTGTATGTCTGGTACCGCGATAATGTCTATTGTGGAAGGTGTGGACACAGACTGGTACATAGCGAAAAGCTCAGAATGCTTTCCTGCCCGGAATGTAACAATATGGTTTTCCCGAAAATTGCGCCGGCTGTGATCGTCGGTGTGACAAACGGCAGAAAGATCCTCATGACAAAATATGCAAACCGTGAATATAAACGGTATGCACTGATCGCAGGATTTACGGAAATTGGTGAAACTGCCGAGGAGACAGTAGCAAGAGAAGTGAAGGAAGAAGTAGGTCTTTCCGTAAAAAATATACGCTATTACAAAAGTCAGCCGTGGGGATTTGACAGTAATCTGCTTCTTGGCTATTTTTGTGAACTGGATGATGCGGGAGATGCGATAAGACTGGATGAGGAAGAACTTGCATGTGCAGAATGGGTTGATTTCCAGGATGTCCCGGACGATCCGGAGGGTCTTAGTCTGACGAGGGAAATGATGATTTACTTTCGGGATAAGATGAGGGAAAATGGAAAATTTCAATAAATACCAGATTTCTGGTATATAAAAATATACCAAAATAATAAAATGTCTTGACACTCAAATGAGATTACTGTATTATTACAGTAATACAAAAATGAAAGATTTACGGATGGAAAACTTAAGATTTCTTAATATTTGCTTAAGTGCCTTTTTTTGGCGAAAGGATAATGATACAATCACCGTAAATCGATTTAAGAAAAGGGAGAAATAAAAATGGGTGACAAGACAAAACCGAAAAAGGGAAAGAAAAAAGTAGTTATTATTGTGCTTGTGGTTCTGGTCGTTGTAGCTGCGATCATTGGAAGTTCAGTAAAGAAAATGACAAGCCAGGTAGCAACAGCAGTCAATACAGTAGAGGTGGAGCCGGTACAGAAGAGAGATTTATCTGATACGATTTCATTAAAAGGTACTGTATCGGGTATCACGAAGAATAATGCAACTTCAAAAGCGTTAGCAGAAATCACAGCAGTTAATGTTCAGGTCGGAGATATTGTAAAAGAGGGAGATGTATTATGTACATTAGATTCCTCTACGATTCAGGATCAGATTGCGGATCTCGAAAAAAATATGTCTGATACAAATGCGACAGACAGTATTAATTCACAGCAGACAGCAGAAACAGTCAGTCGTGCAAAAGAAGATCAGCAGACACAGCTTGCAGCTGCACAGAAAGCAATTGATGATGCAAAGGATGCTTATAACGCACAGAGTATTATGTGGGATAAGAGTGAAGATAAATCGGATGCAGAATTTCAGTCTTTGTTAGCTGCACAGAAAGCAGTTACTACTGCTGAGGAAGATTACCAGAAAGTATTAGAGACCACGAACCGTACGATCGAGGATGCACAGCGTGCGGTAGAACTTGACAAGTATAAAGGATCGGATTCATCTTCCAAAGATAAACTGACAGATTTAAAAGAACAGTTAGAAGATTGCAATATTACAGCACCTTGCGGTGGAGTTGTGACAGCAGTCAATGTTTCTGTCGGAGATGTTAATGCAGATTCAAAAACACCACTTGTAACGATCGAAGATACCAGTTCTTTAAAAATGGTGGCAACTGTGGAAGAAGCTGATATTTTAAAGATTGAAGAGGGAATGAAAGCAACTGTAACAGCGGATGCCATGGGAGATGAGACCATTAATGGAACTGTGACCAGAGTGGTACGTGTCAAAGGACAGTCCACGGGATCTGACGGACAGACAACATCCGGAGGATATTCCGTAGAGATATCTTTAGATAACAAAGAATTACTTGTCGGTATGGAAGTAAAAGCAAAAGTCATGATCAAGGAAAAAGGTGAAGTATTAGCGATTCCTTATGATCTTGTCAAGACGGATGATGACGGAAATACATACGTACTTGTTGCAGAGGCAAATGCAGACGGTTCTGCTACAGCGGTGAAGAAGAATATCACAGTTGGTGAAGAAGTAGATTACTATACGGAAGTAACCGGTGGAGATCTGGCAGAAGGAGATAAATTAATTTATGATTACTCCGGAACGGTGACAGAAGGACAGCAGTTTACACCGGAACAGATGTATTCCGAGCAGGATATGGGAACAGGCGCATCTACAGATGAAACCTCAGATGCAGAAGGTATGAGCACCAGCGTGGAGGGAAATGAGTAGTGAGTGAACCAGTAATCCGAATGGAAAATATCGTTAAGACATATTATTTGGGAAAACCAAATGAACTTGAAATTTTACATGGAATCAACCTTACCGTAAATAAAGGGGAATTTGTTTCCATTGTCGGTGAATCCGGTTCCGGTAAGAGTACACTTATGAATATTATAGGAGTCCTCGACCGCCAGACACAGGGAGATTATTATCTGGAGGGACAGGATGTCAATGGAATGTCGGATGAAGTACGGAGTGCGATCAGAAACCGCAGGATTGGTTTTGTATTTCAGAACTTTAATCTCCTTCCGAGAGCCAATGCATTAAAAAATGTTATGGTTCCATTACTATATGGAGAGGAACATTCCAAAAACGGAAAAGAACATGCCATGGAAATGCTCAAAATGGTAGGAATGGAAGACCGTGCGGATCACAGACCAAACGAACTTTCCGGTGGTCAGAAACAGCGTGTTGCGATCGCCCGTGCCATGATCAATGATCCGGCGATCATTCTTGCAGATGAGCCGACCGGAGCACTCGATTCGAAGACAGGTCATATGGTCATGGACTTATTCCATAAGCTTCATGAGGAGCAGGGAAAAACAATTGTTCTGATCACACACTCCCAGGAACTTGCGCAGGAGACAGAGCGTATCGTTACTCTGTTAGATGGACAGATCGTGGCAGATAATGGAGGTGAGCATTAATGTTTTGGGAAAATATCAAAGAGGCGGTCACGAGTATTTCCAGCAATAAGATGCGTTCCCTGTTAACAATGCTCGGAATCATCATCGGTATCAGCTCAGTGATCATTATCACAACGATCGGTGGTTCTATCCAGAGTACACTGACGGCAACCATGAATTCCCTTGGCGGAAATATGGTACAGGCGTATGTGGAAGCACGTTATCCGGAAAATGATGAGGACTGGGCTACCTGGGAACAGCCGGAGATGACAGACAGTGATTATGTTACACAGGATATGATCGATGGATTGATTGAAAAATATCCGGATGAGGTAACAGGTGTTGCAGCACAGAACTATCTTGGTTCAGGAACCATTAAAGATGATGCTGATTCCAAGAATTATGCAAATGTCAATATTGATGGTATCACACCGGAATATTTAGAGTATATGAAACTGGAAATGCATGCCGGAAGAAATCTGACAAAGGCAGATAATCAGGGGAAAAAGAGAGTATGCCTGATTGCAGATACGATGGCAGAGAGATACTTTGCAGGTAAAGATCCGATCGGTGAAACACTTTCTGTTGCAACATCGGATGGCGGAATTTTTGATTTTGTTGTAGTTGGCGTTTATGTATATAACCAAGCATTATTTGGAAAAGTGGACACGTCCATACCGGAAAAAGACCGTGTAACAGAATTGATGATCCCTCTTCAGACCTGTTTTAAACTGCAGGGGACTGACAGGACTGGTTATGATTATTTTAATCTTATGATCGATCCTCTTGCAGATGTCAATCAGGCAACAACGGATGTTTTATCTTATTTTGATGAGATGTATGCAAACAACAAAAATTTCCACGTCAGTGCATACAATATGGCATCTGATCTTGGCATGATCAATACGGTACTCAACGTGATCACGATCGCGGTTTCCGGTATTGCAGCGATTTCACTGATCGTGGGTGGTGTCGGCGTTATGAATATCATGCTGGTGTCCATCACGGAGCGTACAAGAGAGATCGGTGTCCGTATGGCGCTTGGTGCCAAAAGACGTACCATCCGTATGCAGTTTGTCATAGAGGCGATCATGCTTTGTCTGATCGGAGGTATCATCGGTATACTGATTGGTATAGGAATCGGGGCACTGCTTGGAAAAGTGGCAGGATTTGTCATTCAGAATATGTACTCTCAGTATGCAAATTATATTATTATGACGGTGCATCCTTCTGTAACGGCGATCATGCTTTCACTGTTCTTCTCTATGCTGACCGGTGTATTTTTCGGATATTATCCGGCGAACAAGGCTTCAAAGATGGAAGTCATCGATGCATTGCGCTATGAGTAAGGGCAAAGAAAAGATTTGCATTGCAGTCTGAGCAGAGAATTTTTAAAAGAATACAGATAAGAAAAGTACTGTATGTGACAAAAATAAAAATGTCAGTATACAGTACTTTTTTGTTTATGTGATGATAGCGTTGGTATAATAGATACATATGTAAGTGGAAAATATGATAATGTAATTGAAAAAAATGCTGTGGTACATGGTAAGAAAATAAAACATGGAGATTTATTAATTGAATTTTTAAGAGATTGCGGATATAATGGGCAAATATATGCAAGTTATTCAAATTTAAAAAATTCTATTGATTATCCGGCTATGTATCAGAATGTAATAGGTTGTGGATATGCAAAAGGTGAATTGAATAAGGCAATTGATAATATGTATAAAAGTAACAGGATTATAGTTTGGAATAATGGATTAGCTTATTACAAAGGAAATTCTTATTTATCGTTGTATACAATGTTAAAAAAGGTGTAAAAACGGTGGATATTTATGTCCTGATTATGTAGCAGAAAATTTGCAGGAATATCAGGAACAATTCGATATATGGATTAATCAGCCTGAACAGGAAAAAAAATATCAGGTTACAATAATGGAAACCGGAGAAAAAGCGTTATCCAACCATTTATTTTTAAGATGGATTTACCCGGAGGGTCTGACAGAAATGTCAGGCTCTTTGTTTTTTATACAGGGATCAATATTTCCGGGCATGGTACATGCGCCTTCCCACATAGAATACAAAAAGAAATATTGTAAAGTATAGCATTCATGCATGATAGCGATGCGTAGATGTTATGCAATATCAATAATCGGGATGGAAGGGAAAAACATGAACCATAACAAAAAGAAAATTTTAAAAGTGACGGCACTGTTTGTTTTTATGTTCTTTTTAGGCTGGGGCGCAGGTTCGCTGCAGAAACAGCAGATGAAAAAAACAGTGGAGACAGTGTCTGTCCAGAATCAGGCAGATAACTGGGGACTGGGCTTTGGAGCGGAGGGAACCCAGCCGACCGGCAATGTGACGGCAGATGAATTAAAAAAATACAACGCGTGGTATGTGGGAGATAAAAGTAAAAATGTTATTTATCTGACATTTGACTGCGGCTATGAAAATGGAAATACAGAGCCGATTTTGGATGCTTTAAAAAAGCATAATGCAAAAGCGACATTTTTTGTTGTGGGACATTTTCTTGAGAGTGCACCGGATATTGTAAAACGTATGGAGGCAGAAGGGCATGCTGTCGGCAATCATACTTATCATCATCCAGATATGTCATCAATATCAGACATGACCTCGTTTCAGAAAGAGATGGATGATGTCGCGTCATTGTACCAGACAGTCACAGGCAAAGAAATGATAAAATATTACCGCCCGCCACAGGGAAAATACAGTACAAAAAACCTTGAGATGGCAAAAGAACTTGGATACCATACATTTTTCTGGAGCCTTGCCTATGTGGACTGGAATGTTGATGATCAGCCGACGAAGGAAGAGGCATTTGATAAATTGCTGACGAGAATCCATCCGGGAGCAATCGTTTTATTGCACAGCACTTCAAAGACGAATGGAGAGATTTTAGATGAGCTGCTGACAAAATGGGAAGAGATGGGATACACATTTGCACCTCTTTCGGAGTTGATCGAAGAATCCTGACAGAAAAGATTGTGGAAAAATACAAAAGATACAAGGGATAAGACTTGTTTGATGACGGAGAGGAAGGTATAATGAACGTGGAGTGCCAGTGAGAAAGAAGCGGTTTTTAGTCTGGGTAAAATGCTGCATGATAAACTGGGACGGTATGAAAACAATATTTGATACGAGTAAGAATAGGGATGCATATGAAAAGAACAAAATTTAAAACAGGAATATTGGCGGTGGTTTTTTGCAGTCTGACATTTTTGTTTTCCGGGGATGGTAACAGCATTTATGCGGATGAAATTCTGACAGATACAGAATTACCGGTCGGTCGTTTTTCGTTTGAAGAAAAAACAGAAGAAGCAGATGATGAGGATTATGAGTCTGTAGAGGAAGATGACGCTGCGGAACAGTCATTGTTTCGGATGACAGGTATATCTGCCGATGACTGGGAAAAGTATGGAAGTGATTATTTTTATGAACAGTTATCGGATGAGGAAAAAAAATACTGGGATGATCTGGATGCCATATGTGAAAAATATCTGACGACAGAAACGGATGCAGTGACAACGAATACGGGAACGTACCGGATGAAGGCGATATCGGGAAGCACTCTTGAAAAGGAAAAGCAAAAAAAGGTATTGCGGATGTTTCGGTATTCAAAACCACAATATTATTTTTTAAATGCGACGATTTATACAATTACATACTCAGACAAAAAAGTTTCTATGATATTTGGTATTTATCCTGCGTTTGGCAAGGGTGCAGACCGGATGGAGGAAACTGAAAAAGTAAAAGCGCAGATTGACACATGGCAGAAACAGATTGATGAATGCAGCACAGAGGACGAAAAAGTACAAACCATACATGATCTGATCATTCAAAAGGTTGAATATAATCATGATCTTGTAAATAGCGATTTTGCAACAGAAAATACAGAATATTCACAGTCCGTATACAGTGTTTTATGTACGAATAAGACGGTATGTGCAGGATATGCCCAGACATTTGAGATGATGTGCAATGGAACCGGTATTGATACCGTGGCAGTGACTAGTTTTGATCATGAGTGGAATAAGATAAAGTTGGAAAATAACTGGTATAATGTCGACTGTACCTGGAATGATAACGGAAGCGATAACGTTGGATATACCTATTTTCTGCGGAATGATGATTATTATGACACATCCAGCAGTTATTCTAAAAAACATCATGCGGAGGAAAGCTATTGGGAAGGATATCTGCCTGCAACAGAAATGGATAGTGTTGGCAGCCCATGGATATCTGTGAACGAAAATGCAAGTGGATCAAAGATAGGAATGTCCTGTTATAATAAGGAGGCAGAAATCTATTATACCACGGATAAAAGTAATCCGGTGACATCTGGTACGCGGATGTTATATCAATCGGATTTTTTATGGAACAGCTCCGAATATCCGGTGATAAAAGCAGCTGCCATGGAAGATGGCAAACACAACAGTGCTGTGGTCACAAAATGTCTGCATAATTACAATGCAAGTATACTTGCAGATGCAGCCTGTGAAAAAGCCGGAACAAGAGAGTATACCTGTACGATCTGCGGAAATAGTTATATGGAAGAAATCCCAGCCACAGGACATACAGTTGAGATAGATCCTGAGGTGGCAGCTGCTTGTGAAACCGCCGGTATTACGGAAGGAAGCCATTGCAGTGTCTGCGGAAAAGTACTGGTTGAGCAGACTGTCATCCCAGCCACAGGACATACACCGGTTACAGATGACGCGGTAGCGGCAGCTTGTGAGACAACCGGACTGACAGAAGGAAGTCATTGCAGTGTCTGTGAAAAAGTACTGACAGAACAGACTGTCATCCCGGCTGCAGGACATGTACCGGTTACGGATGCTGCAGTGGAGGCAGCTTGTGAGACAACCGGACTGACAGAGGGAAATCACTGTAGTGATTGTGGAAAAGTGCTGACGGCACAGAATGTGATCCCCGCAACCGGGCATCAATGGAACGAGTACAAAGAAAGTGGAAAAATAAAACGTAAGTGCAGTGTCTGTGGAAAGACGAAAACGGTGGGCACTTATTTGGACGTAAAGAAAATCCAGCTTTCAAAAACCACATATGCTTATGATGGAAAGGCACATATGCCGACTATAAAAGTGACAAATACTGCTGGCAAGAAATTAAAAGAAGGAACGGATTATAAGGTAAAGAAACCGTCTGGACGAAAAAATGCCGGTATTTATACCGTCACCATTGTGATGAAAGGCAAGTATAGTGGAAAATATCAAAAGACATTCCAGATCGTTCCTAAAGGCACTGTGATTTCCGGGGTGAAAGCAAAGAAAAAGGCATTTACCGTGTCGTGGAAGAAGCAGGCAAAACAGACAAGCGGTTACCAGATCCAGTATGCAGTGGATGCGAAATTCAAAAAATCGGTTGTGACAAAGAACGTCAATAATACCAAAAAGGTAAAACTGGATGTCACAAAATTAAAATCAAAAAAGAAATATTACATACGCATCCGCACCTATAAGACTGTAAAAGTGAATGGAAAATCAAAAAAGATCTATTCGGGCTGGTCTAAGGTAAAAGCAGTCACCACAAAGAAATAGCAAAGGATATACCGATCCATTTTACAAAATGTGATATAAGTATAAATAAAAAACGGGAGAAAGAAAAAATGGCAGACAATAGTTTAAAAATCAGTTACAAGATATATTTAGAGGCGGAGGATATTTCGCAGTCACGAATTTCTTCTACGGCATCCTATGTAAGAAATCTGTTTAAGAATTGCACCAATTCCTATTTACAGAAAGCGGAAGTGGACAATGAGAGCGATATGGATGATTTTACGCTTCGTCTGTATATTGATGAAAAGGTAGAGGAAGAAGAGTGCAGCTCGCCGGAATGTGCAGAAGGTTTTTTGGAAAATATTGCAGAATTTTTAGATGCGATTGCGGCTGCACAGTCATATCTGGATATGGAGGGAAGTTTTTCTATTTCTTATCATGGAGTAGAAGATACATTCCGGTTCCGTTCTGAGGCAGGAAGTGATCTGTGCGATATTGAATAAGATTATAGAACATAATTTCCTATGAATGAAAAAACCGGTCTTTCAAATCAGTTAAATCTGATAAGAAAAGACCGCTTTTTTATGGTAAGAAATTATTGTTTTTCCGTCTCATCCGGTGGAAAATCCGGTTTTTTTATGTAGACTTTCTCGATCCGGTTTTTATCCATCTGTTCGACGCGGAGAAGCACATTGTCATCTGTGATGATGATCTCATTTTTTTCCGGCAGATGATCTAAGAGACCGAGCAGATATCCACCGATCGTATCGTAATCTTCGGAACTGAAATTAAGATCTAGCTCATCGCAGAGATCCTGCAGGTTTGTGGAACCGGAAACGATAAATTCACGGTCGTTAAGCGGCAGGATCGGATCTTCCTCATCGGTGTCGTATTCATCACGGATCTCACCCACAATCTCCTCTAAGAGGTCCTCAAGCGTGATAAGACCGGCAGTTGCACCGTACTCGTCAAGGACGATGGCAAGGGAGATGGAGGATTTACGCATTTCCATAAATAATTCTGCGGTATTTTTATGCTCAAAAGTAA
This sequence comes from Roseburia sp. OF03-24, assembly GCF_003463035.1. Lineage (NCBI taxonomy): Bacteria > Bacillati > Bacillota > Clostridia > Lachnospirales > Lachnospiraceae > Roseburia > Roseburia sp. OF03-24. Next base: position 78,663 of record NZ_QSCK01000005.1, read on the forward strand.
AATAAGGTTCACGCATGATATCCCGCACGGAAAAATGCTCCTTGTCCTTGCAGAGGAGAAGATCTTTCATGTTCAGGATACCGATGACGTTATCGGTCGTATCCTCATAGACAGGAAGTCTGGTAAATTTGTCTTCCTGAAAAATATCGATCAGTTCGTCGTAAGTATTATTTACATTTGCAAAAGTCATATCAGGTCTTGGAACCATGACCTCTTTTGCCTGTGCATCACCAAAATCAAACAGGTTATTGATCATTTCATGCTCTTCGGATTCGATGACACCGTTTTCTTTGCTGACATCCACGATGGTACGGAGTTCTTCCTCTGTCATCTGATTGTTGTTTGCCTTTGGATCTACATGCAGCAGAAATAAAAAGCCCATGGAAAACCAGTTTACAAGGAAAATGACCGGAGTCAGTATTTTCATAAGAAAATCAATGATACCGGAATAAGCGATTGAAATCTGATCTGCGTAAAGTGTTGCAAAAGTTTTTGGGGAAATCTCACCAAATACAAGGATCAGAAATGTAAGGATACCGGTTGCAATACCTGCGCCGACGCTGCCCCAGAGCTTGATTGCAAGCGTGGTTGCCAGTGAAGAGGCAGAGAGATTGACGATGTTGTTGCCGATTAAGATCGCACTGAGCATCTTGTGGGAGTCGTCTGTAATACGAAGTACCCGTTCGGCGCGTCTGTTTCCGTCATCTGCGAGTGTACGCATCCGGATTTTATTTACGGTCGTAAGAGCTGTCTCTGCGGATGAAAAAAAAGCAGAGAGAATCAATAAAATAATTAGAAAAATAATCTGTGATATGGCACTTGCGTCCACGAAATTTCACCTCATCAAAATATAAAATTTTCCGGCACTATAGCATAAATAGCGCCGGAATGATTGAAAGTTACCATATATTATATCGGAAAGAGGATTATTCGTCAATACTGTAATTCGGAGCTTCTTTCGTGATGTGAATGTCATGCGGATGGCTTTCACGGAGAGCAGCTGCGGAAATTTTAACAAATTTACTCTTTTCTTTTAAGTCTTCGATGGTTGGGCAGCCACAGTAACCCATACCGGAACGGATACCACCGACTAACTGGAATACAGTGTCTTCTACAGATCCTTTATAAGCAACACGTCCTTCCACGCCTTCCGGAACGAGTTTTTTTGCACCTTCCTGGAAGTAACGGTCTTTGCTGCCATTTTCCATGGCTGCAAGTGATCCCATGCCACGGTATACTTTGTATTTTCTTCCCTGATACAGTTCGAATGTACCAGGAGCTTCGTCACATCCTGCGAACATACTACCCATCATACATACGTTAGCACCTGCGGCGAGAGCTTTTGTCATATCTCCGGAATATTTGATACCGCCGTCAGCAATGATCGGAACACCAAATTCTTTGGCTGCATTGTAGCAGTCCATAATAGCGGAAACCTGAGGAACACCGATACCTGCAACGATACGGGTGGTACAGATAGAACCAGGTCCGATACCAACTTTGACAGCGTCAGCGCCTGCTTTGATCAGATCGCGTGTTGCATCACCGGTAGCAACGTTTCCTGCGATGACCTGCAGATCCGGATAGGTAGCTTTGATCTTTTTTACTGCCTCTAAGATATTTTTGGAATGTCCGTGTGCAGAATCCACAACGATCACATCAACATGGGCTTTTACTAAAGCATCCACACGCTCCATCATATTTGCAGTAATGCCGACACCGGCACCACAGAGCAGACGGCCTAATTCATCTTTGGCAGAGAGCGGATATTTGATCTGTTTTTCAATATCCTTGATCGTGATGAGTCCTTTTAAATGGAAATCTTTGTCTACGATCGGAAGTTTTTCTTTTCTTGCTTTGGCAAGGATCTTTTTTGCTTCCTCTAAAGTAATGCCTTCCGGAGCAGTGATCAGATTTTCAGAAGTCATGCTTTCACTGATCTTTTTGGTAAAATCTGTCTCGAATTTTAAATCACGGTTTGTGATGATACCGACTAATTTGCCACCCTCGCAGATCGGCACACCGGAGATACGGAATTTGCGCATCAGATTTTCGGCATCCTGTAATGTATGATCCGGGGAAAGGTAAAATGGATCTGTGATAACGCCGTTCTCAGAACGTTTTACTTTATCTACCTCGTCTGCCTGTGCCTGGATTGACATGTTTTTATGGATGATACCGATACCGCCCTGTCTTGCCATTGCAATGGCCATTCTGTGTTCTGTAACGGTATCCATGGCAGCACTCATCATAGGAATATTTAAGACGACCTTTTTGGTAAGATGCGTTGTCAGATCAATCATGTTTGGTGTAACTTCTGAATACTGTGGAACTAATAATACGTCATCAAAAGTAATACCTTCACCAATAATTGTTCCCATTTTATTTTCCTCACTTTCTTCTTATTGAATTGTATGAAAAAGATATATTAGTTTCTGTATCATAGCAAAAAAAAAATACTCTGTCAATGAGATATAAGCCTGAATTTATAAAAAATGGATATTTATTAGAAATAATAATAAAATGTGCAAAAAAACCTTATAGAAATTATGATTCACAAATGCTGCAAGGTGTGTTAAGATGACTTTAGGCGACGGGGTCAGACGATAGGCATACGTCGCCCATTTTTTACCTAAATATATGACTGTAGGCTGGATCATAAAGGGTGCGGTCAGTTGTCATAAAAACAGAGGTTGGGAGAAAAGGGGGAAAATTATGGAGTTTCGTCCCTGTATCGACATTCACAATGGGAAAGTAAAACAGATCATTGGTGGAAGTTTAAAGGATGCCGGAGATCAGGCAACAGAAAACTATGTGGCAGAGCAGGATGCAGTGTATTTTGCAAAACTGTATCAGAAAGAAGGAATAAAAGGCGGACATATCATCTTATTGAATCCGGCAAGCAGTACCTATTATAAGGAAACAAGAGCGCAGGCAGAACTTGCACTTGGTGCTTATCCGGGTGGACTTCAGATTGGCGGTGGCATAACGGCAGAGAATGCAAAAGAATTTTTAGATGCCGGGGCAAGTCATGTGATCGTCACTTCTTATGTGTTCCGGGATGGAAAGATCAATTATGAAAATTTAGCGCGGTTAAAAGATGCAGTGGGCAGGGAACATCTTGTACTTGATCTAAGCTGCAGAAAAAAAGATGATTTCTATTATATAGTGACAGACCGCTGGCAGAAGTTTACCGATGAAAAAGTAAGTATCACATTACTGGATGAACTTTCTTCTTATTGTGATGAATTTCTGATTCATGCTGTGGATGTGGAAGGAAAGGCAAAAGGGATTGAAAAAGAACTGGTTCGTCTGCTTGGCGAGTGGGGGAAAATTCCGGTTACTTATGCAGGCGGTGTCGGCAGTTTTGAAGATCTTTGGGAATTAAAAGAATTAGGGAAAGACAGATTGAATGTGACTATCGGCAGTGCACTTGATTTATTCGGCGGACCGATGGCTTATGAGAAAGTGCTGCATTATATAAGAGCATGAAAACTGCTGGTTTTGTCAGAGAAGTTTTTAGAAAAGTCTGATCTGTAAAAGGTATTATAATCAGAAAAAATGTCAATTAGAATAGGAGTGATTTTTTAGATGAGCAGATATACGAAACAGGATATATTTAATATGGTAGAGGAAGAGGATGTGGAATTTATCCGTCTGCAGTTTACGGATATGTTTGGAACTTTAAAAAATGTTGCGATCACATCCAGCCAGTTAGAGAAAGCATTGAATAATGAATGCATGTTTGACGGTTCATCCATTGAGGGATTTGTCCGGATCGAGGAGTCAGATATGTATCTGTATCCGGATCTTGACACTTTTGTAATATTCCCATGGCGTCCGCAGCAGGGAAAGGTTGCAAGGATCATCTGTGATGTTTATACATCGGATAGAAAACCTTTTGAGGGAGATCCGCGTTATATATTAAAGAAAGCAGTGGAAGATGCAACGCAGATGGGATATCGTTTTGATGTTGGACCGGAATGTGAGTTTTTCCTTTTCAATCAGGATGAGGATGGACAGCCGACAACGATAAGCACAGAGCGTGCAGGATATTTTGATCTTGGACCGATCGATCTTGGTGAGAATGCAAGACGTGATATGGTATTGACATTAGAGGATATGGGATATGAGATCGAGGCTTCCCATCATGAGGTGGCACCGGCGCAGCATGAGATTGATTTCCGTTATGATGAGGTGGTTAAGACCGCAGATAATATTATGACATTTAAACTGGCAGTCAAAACGATTGCAAAACGTCATGGCATGTTTGCAAGTTTTATGCCAAAGCCGAAATTTGGCATTAACGGTTCCGGCATGCATGTGAATATGTCTCTTTCCAAGAATGGAAAAAATATTTTTGATGACCCGGACGGTGAATTGGGATTAAGCAAAGAAGCATATTGGTTTATCGGTGGACTGATGAAGCACATGAAAGGAATGGCGGCGATTACCAATCCGCTTGTCAATTCCTATAAGCGTCTGGTTCCGGGATATGAGGCACCAATCTATATTGCATGGTCTGTGACAAACCGCAGCCCGCTGATCCGTATTCCGGTTACCAGAGGAGAAGGCACGAGGGTGGAGCTCAGATGCCCGGATTCCGCAGCCAATCCGTATTTGACACTTGCGGTGTGCTTACAGGCAGGACTTGATGGTATCCGGAATCAGATTGAGCCACCGGCAGCAGTGACGGAAAACGTTTTTGAGATGCGTTTATCCCAGAAAAATAAACTGGGAATCGAAGAACTTCCGGCTGACCTTGGAGAGGCACTTGCAGAATTTGAAAAGGACGAATATTTACAGAATGTGTTGGGCAGACACGCGACGGAAAAATATATTGAAGCCAAAAAATCGGAATGGGCAGATTACCGTGCACAGGTATCCGATTGGGAAATCAATAATTATCTGTATAAAATCTGAGATAGGAATGAAGGGGAAAAGATTTGACAAATATTATCGTTGCATTCCCAAAACAGGATACCGCGCGTAATATCAAAAAGATCCTGATGCAGAACGGACATCACGTGGATGCCATCTGTACAACAGGTGCCCAGGCTTTGCAGAATGCAAATGAGTTAGAAGGCGGGATCATGGTGTGCGGTTATCGTTTTGTGGACATGATGTATACGGAATTACATGATTATCTCCCCGCTCAGTTTGAAATGCTGCTCGTGGCTTCACCGGGAAACTGTGGTGAGCGTGATGTGGAAAATCTAGTCTGCTTGTCGACGCCGCTTAAAATCAATGAGTTGCTCCAGACCGTTGAAATGATGGAATACAAGGTCACACGCAGGCGGAAGAAAGCAAGGCAGAAGCCAAAGGAACGGTCGGAGGAGGAAATAAATCTGATCAATGAAGCAAAAGCACTTTTGATGGAGCGCAATAACCTGACAGAAGAAGAAGCTCACCGATATATGCAAAAGAGAAGTATGGATAACGGGACGGGACTGACAGAGACTGCCCAGATGATACTTAGTTTACTTACATAAAAATAATTGGCTGTACTTTATTACAGCTGCAAAAACTGCCGGTTCACACTGATATGTGTCTGAAATTTCTGAAACATATAGGTGTGAACCGGCAGTTTTTTGGATGGTCAGAATAATTTAAAATATAATTCCTGATAGCCCTAAGATTGTATGTAACAGTCTGTGCCGCTAAAATTCTTCTACAGATTTTTATAAAACTGTTCAAGGTTATTCATTTTTGCACTCATATTTGTAAAAAGAGCATCCACTAATGTTATGGCAGCCATGGACTCCACAACGACTACGGCGCGCGGGACGATGATCGGATCGTGGCGTCCTTTAATGCTCACATCAATTTCTTCACCGTTTTTATTGACAGTCTGCTGGGTAGCAGCGATAGAAGGGGTAGGTTTGATCGCAGCGCGTAGTATAATATCACTTCCGTCACTCATTCCACCTAAAATACCTCCGGCATGGTTGGTCGTTTTGACTGTTTTCCCATCCGCACCGATGCGGAAAGCATCGTTGTTATTTTTTCCGGTTGCCTTTGCAACATCAAAACCGTCACCGATTTCAAATCCCTTTACCGCACCGATCGACATGATCGCTTTTGCAAGATTTGCATTTAACTTTTCAAACACAGGATCACCGATTCCGGCAGGAACACCCTGAATGATACATTCCACAACACCGCCGGAAGAATTCTGCTCCGCAATGCAGGCATTTAAATAATTTTCTGCATTTTCTGCGGCATCGGCATCTGGCATATAAAGCGGATTTTCATTGATCTGTGTGGCATCAAAATTCTGCGCTGCGATACAGATTGGTCCGATGGAACGTGTGTAGGTCAAAAATGTGATGCCAAGCTGGTTTAATATTTTAACGGCGATCGCACCGGCTGCAACGCGTCCGATCGTTTCACGGCCGGAGGAACGTCCACCGCCCCGGTAATCACGAAAACCGTATTTCTGGTCAAATGTATAATCTGCATGCCCCGGACGGTAATAGGAGGCGATCTCACTGTAATCTTTTGATTTCTGATTCTGATTATATACGACAAGGGAAATCGGTGTTCCGGTCGTTTTTCCTTCAAATACACCGGATAAGATCTCGACAGCGTCATCTTCCTTCCGGGGGGTAGTGAATTTTGACTGTCCAGGTTTCCTGCGGTTTAAAAACTTCTGGATGTCATTTTCATCAAGAGGCAGACCAGCCGGACATCCATCTACCACAACGCCGAGTCCCTTCCCGTGGGATTCGCCCCATGTTGTAATCCTAAAAATCGTGCCAAATGATGAACCAGCCATGAAATATTCCTCCTGAAAATGTTTATTGGTATTTATCATTATAAAAGATTTCTCTTTTCGTGACAACAGGAATATGTTAAAATGGGAAAAGCGTTTATTGACAGGAAATCAGATTACAGGGATGAAATATATGGATAAACAATACAGGGTAAAAAAACTGGATAAACCGGTCGACTGGATGGTGGAGGTGCCGGGATCGAAGAGTATGACGAACCGTGCACTTTTGATGGCGGCTTTATCGGATGGTGAAGTGAAGTTAGACGGTGTTTTATTTTCCGATGATTCGAGACACTTTCTGGAGAGTCTGGTGTCACTGGGATTTACGGTAGATATCAATGAGCAGAAAAAAAAGGTTACTGTTTTGGGCTGTGGCGGGGATATTTCAAAGAAACAGGCAGTGATCAATGTCGGAAGTGCCGGGACAGCCGCACGTTTCCTGACGGCAATGCTTGGGTTTTCAGATGGGGAATATACGATCGAGGCATCGGAGCAGATGAAAAAGAGACCGATGGAGGAGTTGTTTTCTCTGCTTATGGGAGTTGGAGCAAAGATCACTTATCTGGAAAAAGAAGGTCATCTGCCGGTACAGATCTGTGGCAGGAGAAATCAAAAAGCAGACAGAGATCATGTGACTGCAGAGAATGAGGATATTGTATTGCAGAATCATGATACAGACCAGTCACAGGCAGATACAAAGCAGGATGCTTATAATGATCAGTTACAGGCAGAACAAAAACCGTTACGCTTAGATCTTGATATCAGCAAGAGTACCCAGTTTTTAAGTGCGCTTCTACTGATCTCTCCGATGGTACAGCAGGGATTAGACATCCACATCACAAGTGAGAAAACAGATGGTTCCTATATCCGCATCACAAGAAAAATGTTAGCGGACGCGGGTGTGGAAGTAAAATATGACGGAAAAAATTATTGTGTAGAACCGAAAGCCATATATCAGAAAAAGCATTACCAGATCGAACCGGATGTCTCAGCCGCATGTTATTTTTATGCAGCAGCCGCGATCACAGGCGGCAGGGCACTTGTAAAACATGTGCATCCGGATAACAGCCAGGGAGATATGAAGTTTTTAGATGTGCTCACACAGATGGGCTGTACTGTCACAGAAAAAACGGATGGAATCGAAGTGACCGGACCAGAGGAAGGACAATTAAAAGGAATCGACATAGATATGAATGACTTTTCAGATCAGGCACTTACCCTTGCTGCGATCGCACCGTTTTGTAACTCCGATGTACATATAACTCACATCGGACATATCCGCGGACAGGAATGTGACCGCCTTCATGCCATGTCAGAGGAACTGACAAAGCGCGGGATCATATGTACCGAAGAACCGGATGCCATAACGATTAAGCCAGGTACTCCGGCACCGGGAATCATATCCACTTATGAAGATCACCGTGTTGCAATGTCATTTGCCCTCTTAGGTTTAAAGGTGGATGGAATCGTGATAGATAACCCATCCTGCTGCCGCAAAACATTTGAGAATTATTTTGAGCTGCTGGATATGTTATCTGGTAAAAACAGATAATGCTCAAAGAATATGGAAAATATCTGCTGCAAGACGATATTTTCATACAAGTAAAAATAACCAAAGCGAAACTCCACAAAAAAGTAAATTCGCCCCCATTTTATACATAAAAACAACAAGGAAAAAGGAGATTATAAACAATGTACGAACTACTAAAACAGGAAGACCGTGCCAAACGCGGCATCCTTCACACCGTCCACGGTGATATACAAACCCCGGTATTCATGAATGTCGGCACTGTTGCTGCCATCAAAGGAGCTGTATCCACCGAGGACTTAGAGCAGATCAAATGTCAGGTAGAACTGTCAAACACCTACCACCTGCACGTCCGCACCGGAGACAAGCTGATCCGCGAAGTTGGCGGACTTCACAAATTCATGTCCTGGAACCGTCCGATTCTTACGGACTCCGGCGGATTTCAGGTATTTTCCCTTGCCGGGCTGCGCAAGATCAAGGAGGAGGGAGTTTATTTCCATTCCCACATTGACGGTGCAAAAATTTTCATGGGACCAGAAGAGAGCATGCAGATCCAATCGAACCTTGGTTCTACGATCGCAATGGCGTTTGATGAATGTGCTCCCGCACTTGCAGACAGAAGTTATGTGGAGGCTTCCGTGGCGCGTACAACCAGATGGTTAGAGCGCTGTAAAACAAAAATGCAGCAGCTAAACTCCGAGGAGAATACGGTCAACCGCCACCAGATGTTATTTGGAATCAATCAGGGAGCTATTTTTCCGGATATCCGTATCGATCATGCAAAACGTATCGCTGAGCTGGATTTAGACGGATATGCAGTCGGCGGACTTGCAGTCGGTGAAACACATGAGGAGATGTATCATATTTTGGATGAGACGGTGCCTTATCTGCCGCTTCACAAACCAACCTATCTGATGGGCGTCGGTACTCCGGCAAATATCTTAGAAGGCGTAGAGCGCGGCGTTGATTTCTTTGACTGTGTATATCCGACCAGAAACGGACGTCACGGTCATGTGTACACCAATCAGGGCAAGATCAATCTTTTTAACCAGAAATATGAAAAAGATATGCGCCCGATCGAGGAGGGCTGCGGCTGTCCGACCTGCCGCCGTTACAGCAGGGCATATGTGCGGCATCTGTTAAAGGCAAAAGAGATGCTTGGCATGAGACTCTGCGTGCTTCACAACCTGTATTTTTACAATACGATGATGGAAGAAATCCGTGATGCCATCGACGAGGGCAGATTTCATTCTTATAAGGAAGAAAAACTGTACGGAATGGGACAGATCAACCGCGAAAAAGAAAAACAGAATGGCTAAAAATAAATTAATCATAAAATTTGGCAAAGTGCTTGTCTAAAAAGCCTATTTTGTGTATTATGTATTGTAATGTCTATTAAAATTAGGAGGAATTGAGAAGATGTCAATTTTAGCATCCACTTCATCCGCATCCACAGCAGCAGGCTGGGGCGGTATGATTATCTGGTTAGTAGTTTTATTTGGTTTCATGTACTTTTTCATGATCCGTCCGCAGCAGAAAGAAGCAAAGAAGAAAAATGCAATGCTGTCAGAGCTTGCAGTCGGTGATACTGTACTGACAACAAGCGGATTTTACGGTACTGTGATCGATATCGCAGATGATACCGTGATCGTTGAATTCGGTAATAACAAGAACTGCCGTATCCCGATGCAGAAAGCTGCGATTTCCGCAGTGGAGAAACCGGAAGAAGCAATGGAGAAATAAGTGTGGTACCAGAAAGCCTGTTATGGATTTGTCAGACATAACAGGCTTTTTTCGTGATAATAGAATGTTTGTGGAGCGTGCATTTTATTGTTTGACAGAAAAGGTTCTGGAGGGGACAGAAGATGAAATTAAATACGATAGGAATTGTGTTGTCGTATTATCGTGAAAAGTATGGATTGTCCATGGCACAGGTCTGTGAGGGAATCTGTTCGCCTGCAACGATGTTTCGGATAGAAGAGGGATTTCGTGAGGTTGACTCGTTAGTCAGCGGGACATTGCTGTCAAGAATTGGAAAGCAGGTGTTAGAATTTGAGCTGCTTTTGAATGAGGAAGATTATAATCTGTTCCGGCTGCGAAAAGAGATCGACCGTAGCATAGCAGAAAGAAATATGGATGCTGCAGATAAACTGTTACAGAAATATCAAAGTGTAATGCCAAAAAAACAGGTGATTCATGAACAATATTATCTCTGGGGAAAGGCAGAACTGTTACAGAAACGTGGTGCATCAAAAGAAGAAATCAAGGCTGTATTAAATGAGGCGATACTTTTGACAAAACCTTTTTTTGGAAAGAGGAAAAATACTTCTGATTTATACAGTGAAATGGAGATAAAACTTTTTTTGGGGCTGATTCAGTTTTCGGAAGATATTTCATGGAAAGAGGCAGAATTGAAAAGAATGCTGCTTTTTACAAGAAAGTATGATTCGAAAAAAATCAAGGAACAGGCTGAAATGTCCATTCTGAAAGAACTTGCCAGCATACAGGAAGAAAAAGGAGATGCACAAAAGGAACTGGAATACATTGAACAGGCGTTAACACTTGTAAAAGAAAGCAGAACGATGCGTGGACTGGCAGAATTGCATTTTAAGAAGGCAGGACTGTTAAAAGAGCTGATGCAGAGAAACAAGGACATGCAGCAGAAATATCAAAAACAATGTCAGGTGGAACTTACGATGGCTTATTATACGGCACTTGTCATGGACAATGTGGAACTGGTGCAAAAAATAAAAACGACGGGTGACAGAGTGTAGAAAGAGGTGCCATATGGGAAATTATAATGTTGGTGATATGATACGGCTTTCAAGAATTGCAAAGAAAATGACACAGGAAGAATTAAGTGAGGGTGTCTGTTCTGTAGAAACACTTTCCAGAATTGAAAACGGAAAACATAAAGTGAAAAGTGATACATATCGGCAACTTATGGAGAAAATGTACCAGATCACAGAAAAAAATTATGCAGTGTGTGTCAGCAGGGATATGGAACTGATACAGGAAAGAGAATATTTTGAGGATGCTATGGCAAAGCATGATTTTGAAAAAGCAGACTTTTATATGGAGCAGATGAAAAAACTTGTTGGAAAAGACGCATCTACACAAAGATATATCCGCCGGGAAAGTACTTTTTTGGATTATTATATGCAGCGCATTACAGCAGAACAGCTTGTGGAAGCATTAGAAGAGCTTGCAGAAGAAGTTGTACCACAGTATAAAAAATTTCTTGACAGTGATGTGATATATCCTTTCCGGGAACAGGAGATTACACTTTTAAAGCGGCTGGCTGTGGCATATGGCAGAATAGATGAGTATCCTAAAAGTATAAAAATCTGTGAAATGCTGCTGCGCAGCCTGCGGGAAGGATATATGGCAGAATGGGAGATCGAAGAACTTAGTATTGCTGCAAATCTTTCAAAGTATTATGGGGCAGTTGGAAACTATCGGTATTCCATGGAATTATGTGAATATATTTTGCCAAAAGTGAGAAAATATGCAAATGCACCGATAATGACATTTGTTTTAGGGGAAATGGCATGGAATATGAATGAGATGATTGAAAGTGGAATGGAGGGAGAAGAAAAGGCAGAATATTGCCGTAAAAAGTATAAGCAGGCATATTTTGTAAGCGCCGCAGCAAGTGGTGAATTAGATAAAAAGGTGTTTTCTGATCTTTATGAAACAATGTTTGGGGAGAAGATAGAATAATCCAAGCTATAGGTATCGATGATAGGGTAGCTCTTGTCAGCGATAAGCGTGTAGGAATTAACAATCAAAGAAAAAGAATGATTGGTATTTATTGTGAAGAGACATAATATTAAGAGAAAGGAATGTAATATTTTTTTCATATGTATGTACCTCATATCTGAGATTTTAAATATATTATGTTATAGATATTATAAAAAGACCATGTCAAAACCAGAAAAAATTTTTTTCCGGTTTTGACATGGTCTTTTTGCAACAGGTGATTTACAGTAAAAAAGTTATTAGCACTTATTAAGTGTTGATATATAAAATATGAAAGGAAGGAATGCCATGAGAGATTTAGAAAAGGTAATGGAAAGATTAGGACTTGATGAATATGTTTCTGTATCAGAATTTAATCAATTGCAGAGCAAGGCAGCAGCGTCAGGTTATGCTGTTGATTATGGTGTATGCAGATCTGCGCAGAATGAACAACAAAAAAATATGTAAATATTTGTACAGAAATAGTGTGTAAAAATGCCTGAGCGTAGAAGAAAAGGTTCTATGCTCAGACATTTTTTATATAAAAAAATAAGGAGAATGTGAAATGGAAAATAGTAGAATAGAATATCAATTAGAATATGCTGTTTGGGAAATGACCCATGGTTGTAATATGAGATGTCAACATTGTGGTTCTTCATGTGCGCAACCGTATTTGGATGAAATGACGACGAAGGAATGTTTACATGTTTGTGATGAGTTGATCAATATGGGAGTAAAATTTGTTACACTTACAGGAGGAGAACCAACTACAAAAAAAGATTGGTATGCGATTGCGGAAAAATTAAGTAAAGCTGGAATTTACACAAACATAATTTCTAATGGGTGGTTTGTGGAGGATGATTTAGTAGAAAAAATAAAACAGGCTGGAATTGCAATTTGTGCAATAAGTATTGATGGTGTAAAAGAGACTCATGATAAAATAAGAAAAGAGGGATCTTTTGAAAAAGATTTATTGGCGTTAAAAAAATTAAAATATCATGGTGTACAGACAATGGTAGCCACTACTATCAACAATGAAAATATTGAAGAATTAGACGAAATGTATGATATCTTTTCGGAGATAGGGGTTGATTTCTGGCAGCTACAGATCACACTTCCAATGGGTAATTTCCTTAAACAACAAACATTATTTGTTGAACCAGGGATGATTGAACAAATAATTGATTTTGCGTATAAAAAGAAAGAAGGACAATTAGAGATACATCTGACAGATGGAATAGGCTATTACAACAAAAAACAAATTTGTATGCAACAGAATACTTGTTGGGCAGGATGTTCGGCAGGAAAAAAATCAGTTGGTATTTTACAAAATGGAGATATTGTTGGATGTACTTCTATTAGAAATGAGAAAATGATAGAGGGAAATATCAGAGATGGATCATTGCGAGATATATGGTTTTCTAAGGATTCATTTTTGTGGAATAGAAATTTTAAAAGAGATGATTTGAAAGGGCTGTGTCGTGAGTGCAAGTATGGGGATATGTGTTTGGGTGGATGCTCAAATTCGCGGTTCACATTAAATGGAACGATAGAGTCTGAGAATATTTTATGTTCATATAACTATAAGTTAGTACAAGCAAGAAAATACATTAATAAATTGGATGAGGAGCAGCTTCTTCAATTATTTACAATATTAATTGAAAAAAATGAATACCAAATAGCAAAAATGGTCTATGATAGAATAAAAAATATTAATGGAAATCAGGTTATAGAGATGTGCGAAAAATATTTGCAAGTAAATACGGACTGCAAGGAGAATAACAATGAATGAATATTTCAAAAAGCACAAAGTACACCTTATGGCGTGGGTATTTTTCGCTGTCCTAAAAACCATAGCCGCAGTTTTATTTGCACTCTATATGCAGAAAATGATCGACGCAGTGTCCGCCATGGATGCACAAAAAATGTTACATACGAGCATTGCAGGGGTGGTGATCGTTGTCTGTTATGCAGCATTCGGCTATGTCGGCTCCTATTTTGAGATGAAGTTTTCACAGAAAGTCTTAGTGGATGTGAGACAAGACATCTGTAAAAGTATTGTGAGCACGGATCTCGACAGTTACCGTCTGCACAAGAGCGCGGAGTATACATCGATCTTAAACAATGATATCGGTATGCTCGATGAAAAATATTTTCTGTGTCTGCCAAACATTGTGATCCAGATCCTCACATTTCTGATCGCGACGGTCACGTTGTACCAGATGGAACCGTGGCTGGCATTTTCGGCGATTCTGCTCTGTGCGGTGCCGTTAATCGTGCCGTTTTTGTTTGGAAAACAGATTTCAGCGCGCCAGAAATCATACATCCATGTGCTTGACTGGTACAACGGAAAACTGAAAAACATCTGGAACGGCTATGAGGTCATCAAGAGCTATCATGTGGAGCGGGAGATCCTTACCGATTATGAAAAATGTAACTGGGAAGTGGAAAGGACGCATTTTTCCGTTCGCAATACGCAGAACATGTCAAGAAGCATCTCCGGCGGGATCGGTTTCCTGATCGATGTGTGCATGATGGGAATTGCCGGGATTTTAGTTTTAAAAGGTTACGTTACGGTCGGTATCCTGATCGCAACCATACAGCTTATGAACTATATCCAGACACCGATCCAGTGGATCTCAAAACTGCTTGCAGACTATAAGACAAGCCAGCCGGTTTTAAAGCGGGTGACGGATATCTTAAACCTGCCGAAAGATGCAGACCATGGGGAAAAGTTAAAAACAGCACTGCCAATCTCAGTGGAAAATCTACGTTTTTCCTACGAGGAGGGCGAAGAGGTCTTACATAATTTAAGCGTAACTTTTGAACCTGGCAAAAAATATGCGATCGTCGGAAACAGCGGAAGTGGAAAGAGTACCTTTATGTATGTGCTGATGCATTATTATAACCATTTTGAAGGAGAGATCCGTTTTGGCAGCCAGAGCATCAGCGATATCCAGAAGAAAGAACTCTACCGCAGCATTGCACTCATTCATCAGAATGTCGTCGTGTTAGATGGCACACTGCGGGACAATGTTTCCCTTTATGAAAGCTATTCGGATGAGAACATCAAACAGGCATTAATCCGTGCCGGTATGGGAGACTACCTGAACGAAAAGGGACTTGATTTTACCATACAGGAATCCGGTTCCAATCTCTCCGGCGGAGAAAAACAGCGCATTGCCATAGCCAGGGCATTCCTCCGCAATACTCCTGTCATGATCTTAGACGAAGCGACATCCAGTCTTGACAGCCTCATGGCAGCAAAAATCGAACAGACCGTCCTGCAGTCAGACACGACCATCTTAAATATCGTACACCAGTTAAAAGCAGACAGCTTAAAACAATATGATGAAATTCTGGTATTTTCCAAAGGCGCCATCATCGAACGCGGCAATTATGATGAACTGATCCAGAAAGATGGAATCTTCCGCAGTCTGTTATCCGTAATGAGCGCTTAAGCTATACCATGGTATACAACCAGGTAATGAAAAGAAAGCACTTTCATAATACCAGGTTATAAATATTATAAAAAAGAAAAATAGAATCAGAGGTTGCAATGTTTCACAAATTACATTATTATAGACATTATACATACTGTCTGTTAGTAATGTGATAAAGTGTGGGCGCACAGCAGCCGCTGATTTTCTTTTTATTCATAATAAAGCAGGATGTTCGCAGAGTATGCATTCTATGGTGCAGAAAGGCAGGATACTTTCTGACAGGCGAAAAATCAGTTACACATATCTGACAGAGGAAAAGAAAGAGGGATCAGAGCATGGAATGTAAGATTGGCGTGATTTCCGGTGACGGAATCGGACCGGAGATCGTGGCAGAGGCAAAAAAAGTATTAGACAAGATCGGAACAAAGTATGGTCACAGTTTTCTATATGAAGCGATTTTGATGGGCGGCTGTTCGATTGATGCAACAGGCGTGCCGTTAACCGATGAGGCGATCGCAGCAGCAAAAGCGTCCGATGCAGTGCTTATGGGTTCCATCGGCGGTAATACAGCAACCTCTCCGTGGTATAAACTGGCACCGGAATTGAGACCGGAGGCAGGATTATTAAAATTAAGAAAGTCTCTGAATTTATTTGCAAATTTAAGACCGGCTTACTTATATGAAGAATTAAAAGAGGCATGTCCACTCCGCGACGACATCATCGGGGACGGATTTGATATGATGATCATGCGTGAACTGACTGGAGGATTATATTTCGGTGCACGAGGGACCGAGGAAGTTGACGGTGTGCTGACTGCAACAGATACACTGACTTACAGCGAGACAGAGATCCGCAGGATCACAAAGAGAGGATTTGACATTGCCATGAAACGCCGCAAAAAAGTGACGAGCGTGGACAAGGCAAATGTGCTGGATTCCTCAAGACTCTGGCGAAAAGTGGTCGAGGAAGTAGCAAAGGACTATCCGGAAGTCACCTATGAGCATATGTTAGTTGACAACTGTGCGATGCAGTTAGTCAAAGATCCGAAACAGTTTGATGTCATTTTAACAGAAAACATGTTCGGAGATATCTTATCCGACGAGGCGAGCATGGTGACAGGTTCCATCGGAATGTTGTCAAGCGCCAGCTTAAACGACACGAAGTTCGGACTCTATGAGCCGAGCGGCGGTTCTGCACCGGATATTGCAGGAAAAGGTATCGCAAACCCGATCGCAACAATCTTAAGTGCAGCAATGATGCTCCGCTATACCTTTGACCTTGATAAAGAGGCAGAGGCCATCGAGGCAGCCGTAAAACAGGTATTAAAAGACGGTTATCGCACGATTGATATCATGCCGCAGGAAGAAGATAAAAAGAAAAATGTCACACAGGTCGGTACCGCACAGATGGGTGATCTGATCTGCGAACGTATTTAATATAGGGAGCAAAACAAGGAGTAAAATCCTCTGCTCACCAGAGGGTTCGCATTTTGCTCCGCAAAACAAGGAGGATTACATGAAAAGCGATAATGTAAAAAAAGGGATGCAGCAGGCACCTCACAGAAGTCTTTTTAATGCATTAGGCTTCACGGAAGAAGAAATGAACAAACCGATGGTCGGTATCGTAAGCTCCTACAATGAGATTGTACCGGGCCATATGAATCTTGATAAAATCGTAAATGCAGTAAAATTAGGCGTTGCAGAAGCGGGCGGAGTACCGGTTGTATTTCCGGCGATCGCAGTCTGTGACGGAATCGCGATGGGGCATATCGGAATGAAGTATTCCCTTGTAACCAGAGATCTGATCGCGGATTCCACCGAGTGCATGGCACTTGCACATCAGTTTGATGCACTTGTCATGGTGCCAAACTGTGATAAAAACGTTCCGGGACTTCTGATGGCGGCAGCGCGTATCAATGTTCCGACCGTATTTGTATCCGGCGGACCGATGCTTGCCGGACACGTTCAGGGCAAAAAGAGAAGTTTATCTTCTATGTTCGAGGCAGTAGGCTCCTATGCAGCAGGAACCATGACGGAGGATGATGTAAGAGAATACGAAGAAAAAGTATGTCCGACCTGTGGCTCCTGCTCCGGTATGTACACAGCAAATTCCATGAACTGTCTGACAGAGGCACTCGGCATGGGACTTCGTGGAAACGGAACGATCCCGGCTGTCTACTCTGAGAGAATCAAACTTGCAAAACATGCAGGTATGGCAGTTATGGATATGTACCGCAAGAATATCCGTCCAAGGGATATCATGACAAAAGATGCCATTTTAAATGCATTGACGGTAGATATGGCATTAGGCTGTTCTACGAACAGTATGTTGCATCTTCCGGCGATCGCACATGAGATCGGATTCGATTTTGATATCGCATTTGCAAACCCGATCAGTGAAAAAACACCGAACCTCTGCCATCTTGCTCCGGCAGGTCCTACTTATATGGAAGACTTAAACGAGGCAGGCGGTGTCTATGCCGTTATGAAAGAACTTGCAGACATTGGTTTACTGAATACAGACTGCATGACTGTGACAGGAAAGACAGTGGGCGAAAATATTGCCAATGCGGTAAATAAGAATCCGGAAGTCATCAGACCAGTCGATAATCCATATAGTAAAACAGGTGGTCTTGCTGTATTAAAAGGAAATCTTGCACCGGACGGAAGCGTTGTAAAACGTTCCGCAGTCTGTGATGAGATGATGGTGCATGAGGGACCGGCGAGAGTATTTGACTGTGAGGAAGATGCGATTGCTGCGATCAAAGGCGGTAAGATCGTTGCCGGTGACGTGGTTGTGATCCGTTACGAGGGACCAAAAGGCGGACCTGGTATGCGTGAAATGTTAAATCCAACTTCAGCGATCGCAGGTATGGGACTTGGCTCATCCGTAGCATTGATCACAGACGGACGTTTTTCCGGCGCAAGCCGTGGAGCTTCCATCGGACATGTGTCACCGGAGGCAGCAGTCGGCGGACCGATCGCACTTGTGGAAGAGGGCGATATCATCCGTATCAATATTCCGGAGATGAAATTAGAGATTGCAGTTTCAGACGAAGAAATGGCAGCAAGAAAAGCAAAATGGCAGCCGAGAGAGCCAAAGGTAACGACAGGTTATCTGAAACGCTACGCATCGTTAGTAACTTCCGGCAACAGAGGTGCTATTTTAGCATTGCCGGAAGAACAGAAATAAAAAAGAAATACAAAAGTTGTCATTCGAAAAGTCATATGTTGTAAAAGAAGCATCTGATGATGTAGAAATTAAAAACAGATGAGAATGGCAGTGGAATGGAGGAATAATATGCAGTTAACAGGTGCCCAGATCGTGATCGAATGCCTGAAAGAACAGGGTGTTGATACAGTTTTTGGTTATCCGGGCGGTGCCATTTTAAATGTATATGATGAATTATATAAACATCAGGGAGAAATCCGGCATGTGCTGACATCACATGAGCAGGGAGCATCCCATGCAGCGGACGGATATGCGCGAAGTACTGGAAAAGTCGGTGTGTGCTTTGCAACGTCAGGCCCGGGTGCAACGAACCTTGTAACTGGAATCGCAACCGCTTATATGGACTCGGTTCCGGTCGTTGCAATTACCTGCAACGTTACCGTACCGCTTCTTGGAAAAGACAGTTTTCAGGAGATCGACATTGCGGGAATCACAATGCCGATTACAAAGCATAACTTTATTGTAAAGGATGTTACAAAACTTGCAGATACGATCCGGCGTGCATTTAAGATCGCACAGACAGGACGTCCGGGACCGGTTTTAGTGGATATCCCAAAAGATATCACAGCGGCAAAGACGGAATACACTTCGGTGGAGCCGAAACCGATCGCAAGGGTCACAGATACAATCTGCGAAAAAGATGTTGATACAGCGGTTTCCATGATAAAGGCGGCAAAGAAACCGTATATCTTTGTCGGCGGCGGTGCAGTGATCTCCGGTGCATCGGAAGAATTAAAAGAGTTTGCAGGGAAAGTAAATGCTCCGGTCTGTGATACATTGATGGGAAAAGGAGCATTTGACGGAACAGATGATCTTTATACCGGAATGCTCGGCATGCATGGAACAAAGACATCCAACCTTGGTGTCAGTGAGTGTGATCTTCTGATCGCAGTTGGTGTCCGTTTCTCAGACCGTGTTCTTGGAAATGCTAAGAAATTTGCATCACAGGCAAAAATTTTACAGTTTGATGTGGATGCGGCAGAAATCAATAAAAATATCCAGGTGGATGCCAGTGTGATCGGGGATTTAAAAGAGATTCTGATCCGTGTCAATGAAAAATTAGATGCACAGAGTCATCCGGAATGGATCGGAGAGATCATGGATCTGAAAGAAAAATATCCGCTCACTTATCCGAAAGAGGGACTCAGTGGTCCATATCTGATGGAGGAGATCTACCGTGCGACAAAGGGAGATGCAGTTATCGTGACAGAAGTCGGACAGCATCAGATGTGGGCAGCACAGTATTACAAATACAAAAACCCGCGTACCTTTTTATCATCCGGCGGACTCGGAACGATGGGTTATGGACTTGGAGCTGCGATCGGTGCACAGATCGGCAATCCGGATAAACAGGTGATAAACATTGCAGGTGACGGCTGTTTCAGAATGAACATGAATGAAATCGCAACCGCGGCGCGCGAAAAACTGCCGCTGATCGAAGTAATCGTCAACAATCATGTCCTTGGAATGGTACGCCAGTGGCAGGATCTGTTCTATGAAAAACGTTATTCCGCAACTGTTCTTGACGACGGTGTGGATTTTGTAAAATTAGCAGAGGCAATGGGGGCGAAAGGATATCGCGTGACCAGCCAGGAAGAGTTCAAAGAGGCTTTTAAGGAAGCACTTGAATCAGAGGTACCGGTTTTAATTGATTGTATCATCAACTGTGATGACAAGGTGTGGCCGATGGTTGCACCGGGAGAGGCAATCAGTTCTTCATTTACCGGTGAAGACTTAGCAAAAAAACAACAATCATAAATCAGAGGAGGAAGTTTAAGATGAGCAGAGTGTATAATTTTTCTGCAGGACCGGCTGTATTACCGGAGGAAGTATTAAAAGAGGCAGCAGATGAAATGTTGGATTACAAAGGAAGCGGAATGTCCGTTATGGAGATGAGCCACCGTTCCAAAGTATATGACAATATCATCAAAGAGGCAGAGCAGGATTTAAGAGACCTGATGAATATTCCGGATAATTACAAAGTCCTGTTTTTACAGGGTGGAGCATCCCAGCAGTTTGCCATGATCCCGATGAACCTGATGAAAAATAAAAAAGCAGGTTATATCGTAACAGGTCAGTGGGCAAAGAAAGCATATCAGGAAGCATCCATTTACGGTGAGGCAATCAAACTTGCATCTTCCGAGGATAAGACATTTTCTTACATACCGGACTGCTCCGATCTTGATATTCCGGATGATCTTGATTATGTATATATCTGTGAGAACAACACAATTTATGGAACCAAATACAAAAAACTCCCGAATACAAAAGGACATACATTAGTAGCGGATGTATCTTCCTGCTTCTTATCAGAGCCTGTAGATGTTACCAAATATGGTGTGATCTATGGCGGTGTTCAGAAGAATGTCGGACCTGCCGGTGTTGTTATCGTAATTATCCGTGAGGATCTGATCACAGAGGATACCTTACCGGGAACACCTACCATGTTAAAATACAAAACACATGCAGATGCAGATTCTCTTTACAATACACCGCCATGCTACGGCATTTATATCTGCGGAAAAGTATTCAAATGGTTAAAGAAGATGGGCGGACTTTCTGTCATGAAAGAGCGCAATGAAGAAAAAGCAAAGATCCTTTACGATTTCTTAGATCAGAGCAAATTATTCAAAGGAACTGTTGTACCGGAGGACCGTTCCCTGATGAACGTTCCATTCGTAACCGGAGATGCCGATCTGGATGCCAAATTCGTAAAAGAAGCAACCGAAGCCGGATTTGTAAATTTAAAAGGACATCGTACTGTTGGCGGTATGAGAGCATCTATCTACAATGCGATGCCAAAAGAGGGCGTTGAAAAATTAGTAGAGTTCATGAAGAAGTTTGAGGAGGAGAATGCATAATGTTTAAGTATAACTGCTTAAATCCGATCGCAGCAGTCGGTCTGGATCTGTTTTCGGATCAGTATGAAAAAGTAGATGAGTTAAAAGATGCACAGGCTGCTTTAGTCAGAAGTGCTGCAATGCATGATTTGGAACTGCCGGATACTTTAGAGGCAGTTGCAAGAGCAGGAGCCGGAGTTAACAATATTCCACTTGATAAATGTGCAGAAAAGGGTATCGTCGTATTCAATACACCTGGTGCAAATGCCAATGGTGTAAAAGAGCTTGTATTTGCAGGTATGCTTTACGCATCCCGTGATATCGTAGGCGGTATCGAATGGTGTTTAGAGAACCAGAACGATGAAAATATCGCAAAGACAGCTGAGAAGCAGAAAAAGAACTTTGCAGGAACCGAAATTTCCGGAAAGAAATTAGGTGTCATCGGTCTTGGTGCGATCGGTGTGTTAGTTGCCAATGCAGCAATCCATATGGGAATGGAAGTATATGGATATGATCCGTATATCTCTGTTGCAGCAGCATGGAACTTATCAAGAAGTGTTAAGCACATCAGCAACGTAGAAGATATCTACCGTGAGTGTGACTACATCACGATCCATGTGCCGCTTCTGGATTCTACGAAAAAAATGATCAGTGCAGACGCAATTGCTATGATGAAACCAACTGCGATCGTATTAAATTTTGCAAGAGATCTGCTTGTGGATGAAGAAGCAATGGTGGATGCACTTGCAGCAGGAAAAGTACACAAATATGTATCTGATTTCCCGAACACAACGACTGTTGGTGCAAAGGGCTGTATCGTAACACCTCACCTTGGAGCTTCCACAGCAGAGTCAGAAGATAACTGTGCGATTATGGCAGTGCGTGAGATCCGTGATTACTTAGAAAATGGTAATATTGTCCATTCTGTAAATTTCCCGGACTGCAGCATGGGAGCATGCACAACTGCAGGACGTATCGGAATCTTACACCGCAATGTCAAAGGTATGTTAAGTTTATATACAACGATCCTTGGTGATGCAGGAATCAATATTGACGGAATGGCAAACAAATCAAAAGGCGATTATGCATATGCACTTTTGGATTTAGACACTTCTGTTCCGGAGGATGTACTTGAAAAATTAAAGAATACAGAGGGTGTCTTAAAAGTTCGCAAGATCTGCTAGAAATCTGACGGTGATTTGTGACAATAGAGTGTTTAAGAAAGGTACATTCTATTGTTTCCTAGATCGGCATAGGAAAGAACTTTAAGGAAAATGGTAACTTAATTCAGAAGAATAAGATGAGGTGCAGCAAAAATGGCAGATATCAGACCGTTTATGAGCATCAGACCAGAAAAAGGGAAGGCAGCTAAGATCGCTGCCCTCCCTTATGATGTTTATAACAGAAAAGAAGCAACTGTGGAAGTGGAGAAAAATCCGGAATCTTTTTTAAAGATTGATCGTGCGGAGACAGGCTATCCGCTTTCTGTGGATATGTATGATGAAAAGGTGTATCAGAGAGCACATGATCTGTTGTGGGGGATGGTAGAGGATGGTTCTTTTATCCGCGATCAGAAAAAATGTTACTATATTTATGAACTTACGATGAATGGACGCACACAGACAGGGATTACGGCGTGTGCATCGATCGATGATTATTTAAATGGCGTCATCAAAAAGCATGAGAACACCAGAGCAGAAAAGGAAGCAGACCGTATTCAGCATGTGGATGCCTGTAATGCGCAGACCGGACCTATCTTTTTAGCATACCGCTCGAATCCGGTGATCAATGAGATCGTGGAGAAAGTCAAAGCAGGAGAGGCAGAGTATGACTTTACATCGGAGGATGGAATCAGACACCGTGTGTTTGTGATCAGTGACGATGATAAAATTGCAGCAATCTCACAGGCATTTGAAAACATGGCAGATATCTATATCGCAGATGGTCATCACCGTGCAGCCTCGGCTGTAAAGGTTGGTTTAAAACGAAGAGAAGAACATCCGGGTTACGATGGAACGGAAGAATTTAATTATTTCCTGTCTGTATTATTCCCGGATGACCAGCTTATGATCATGGATTATAACCGTGTAGTGAAAGATTTAAACGGATATTCTTTTCAGAGCTTTTACAAGGAAATAAAAAAACGTTTTGACGTGACAGAGATCACAGATCAGGAAGAAAAAAGACCACAGGAAAAAGGCAGCTTTACCATGTATATGGAAGGACACTGGTTCCTTTGTAAGTTCCGGGAGGACGATCTTGCCGCAGTGGCAGATGATCCGGTAAAAAGTTTGGATGTATCAATGTTACAAGACCTTCTGCTTCATCCGGTACTCGGCATCGGAGATCCGAAAACAGATGGAAGAATCGACTTTGTAGGAGGAATCCGCGGCATGGACGAACTGGTCAGACGCTGTGAGGAAGACTGTTCCGTTGCATTTGCCATGTATCCGACCTCGATCACAGAGCTCTTCTCCGTCGCAGATGCCGGAAAACTCATGCCGCCAAAATCTACCTGGTTTGAACCAAAACTCCGCAGCGGTCTGTTCATTCATTCCTTAGAATAAGGAAATTCCTTAGAGCAGGACAAAATGAGAAATGGAATTTTGAAAACTTATAAAGAACTGAGGAAGTTGTGAAACTGTGCCAGGTTCACAACATTCATAGCCTAAAGATGAGTTTTTTTTAAATTCAAATTCGAATAAAAACGAAGGGAGCCATATATGCTGGCAGAAAATGTAGAAGGAATCGCTAATGCAACCGAGACCGTCGAAATGTTAAACCAGGCGCAGGAAAACTTACAGGAGGTTGCGAAGAACCCGGGAATCGTAGGCACATGGCTGCAGGGACTGATACCGGATCTTTTGAACTTTGCGTTTCAGGTCGTAGTTGCGATTATCATTTATATTGTTGGAAGCAAGATCATTGGTCTGATCTTAAAAATGTTCCGCAAATCCATGGAACGCAGAGATGTCGATACCGGTGTCAGACAGTTTGTACTGCCATTGATCAAATACGCACTATATCTGGTACTGATCTTTATTATCATGGGACTGTTTGGAATTGCAACCACCTCGGCAGTGGCAGTGCTTGGTTCTGCTGGCGTGGCAGTCGGTCTGGCACTGCAGGGCAGCCTTTCAAATTTTGCGGGTGGTGTGCTGATCTTACTGTTAAAACCTTTCCGTGTCGGAGATTACATTATAGAACATTCCGGCGGGAAAGAGGGTACGGTAACAGAGATCTCCATTTTCTATACAAAACTGCTCACCATTGATAACAAAGTGGTCATGGTACCAAATGGTACACTCTCTAACAGCAGCATCACAAATGTTTCCACCATGGAAAAACGCCGTGTGGATCTGGTAGTAGGTATTGCATATGAAGCGGATATCAGAACTGCAAAAGAAGTGTTGTATTCTGTTGCAGAAGCGGAGGAGGCAAGACTGCCGGAAGAAGAGATTCTTGTATTTGTGGATGAACTTGGAGATTCGTCAGTAAATATGGGTGTGCGTATCTGGGTAAAAACAGAGGACTACTGGACTGCAAAGTGGCGCCTGACTGAGAATATCAAATATGCACTTGATGATCATAATATTTCCATTCCATATCCGCAGATGGATGTGCAGATAAAACAGTAACTGCAAAATGTGCATATTTCACAATAATTATAAAATAAGATTGACAAAATAAGTAATATATGCTAAATTCGACTCATGGTGTTGTTATAAATTTCATCGTTTGGACAGCACAGTACACACGGAATATTCCGATGTGGAAGAAACAAAAGTTTTGCATGTATTAGGAGGTCTTGAAAGAGTTATGCAGCAGGGAACTGTAAAGTGGTTTAATGCCAAAAAGGGTTACGGATTTATTTCGGACGAGCAGGGGAATGATGTATTCGTACATTTTTCCGCACTGAACATGGATGGATTTAAGGAGTTAAAAGACGGCGAGCGTGTAGAGTTCGAGGTTACTGAGGGAGAAAAGGGACCTCAGGCTGCCAATGTAAGCCGTATCGCATAATAGCGGATTATTCCATAAGTACCAAAAAAGGGAGTGTAAATAATACATTCCCTTTTTAAGTTGTGTAAAATATGGTATACTAATAGACATAAGATCATATTTTGGAGGATGATGATGAAACTGACTGATTTGGAAGCATACGAGATTTTAGAACAGTGCCCTTTGCGTGATTTGAAATCCGAAGGGTTTATTTTACGCCATAAAAAAAGCGGTGCAAGAGTTGCGGTAATTTCAAATGATGATGATAACAAGGTATTTTATATCGGGTTCCGTACGCCGGCAGAGGATTCTACAGGTGTACCACATATCATAGAACACACAGTATTGTGTGGGTCTGATAAATACCCGGTCAAAGATCCTTTTGTGGAGCTGGTCAAGGGATCTTTGAATACATTTTTAAATGCGATCACGTATCCTGAGAAAACGATCTATCCTGTGGCAAGCTGCAATGACATAGATTTTCAGAACCTGATGAGTGTTTACATGGATGCCGTATTTCATCCAAATATCTATAAACATCAGGAGATTTTCAAACAGGAAGGCTGGCATTATGAGCTTGAGAGCGAAGATGCACCGGTCAACATCAATGGTGTTGTATATAATGAGATGAAGGGAGCTTTTTCGTCTGCAGATGATGTGCTGCAGCGGGAAATTTTAAATTCCCTGTTCCCGGATACCACATACAGCAATGAGTCCGGTGGAGATCCGGAACACATCCCGGATCTGACATATGAGGATTACCTTGATTTTCACAGAAGATATTATCATCCGTGCAATTCATATATTTATCTGTATGGAAATATGGATGTGGCAGAAAAACTTCGCTGGATGGATGAGGAATATTTAAGCCATTATGAAGAGATTGAACTTGATTCGGCCGTAAAGGCACAGAAAACATTCGAAAAACCGGTGGAGATCACAAAGAAATACCCGATTTCTTCTGCAGAACCAGAGGAAGATAACACGTATCTTTCCTATAATCTGGTCGTAGGAGATATTTTAGATAAGAAACTTTATCTGGCATTTGATGTTCTGGATTATGCATTGCTTGGTGCACCGGGGGCACCGTTAAAACAGGCACTGATCGATGCGGGGATCGGAAAAGATATCGTTGGTGGTTATGACAGCAGTACCATGCAGCCGGTATTTTCCATTATTGCCAAAAATGCAAACAGCACAGATAAAGAAAAATTCCTTGAGACGATACAGAACGTTTTAAAACATCAGGTAAAAGACGGAGTGGATAGGAAAGCGCTGCTTGCAGGAATCAGTGCATCGGAGTTCCGTTATCGCGAGGCTGATTTTGGGCAGTTCCCGAAGGGACTTTTATACGGTATCCAGTGTTTAGACAGCTGGCTTTATGATGACAGGCAGCCGTTTATGCATGTGGAAGCATTAGATACCTACCGTTTTCTACGGGAGCAGGTTGAAACAGGATATTTTGAGGCACTGATCGACAAGTATCTGATTCATAATCCACATGCATCGGTCGTTGTGATCGAACCGGAACGAGGATTAAATGCAAAACGTGATGAGGCACTGGCAGAGAAACTTGCTGCATATAAGGAAAGCCTGAATAAAGATGAGATAAAACAGCTCATCGAGGATACAAAGCATTTAAAACAGTATCAGGAAGAATCATCACCAAAAGAAGATTTAGAAAAGATCCCGATGTTAAAACGCGAAGACATGAAGCGCGAAGCAGCACCACTTTATAATAAGATAAAGAAATGTGGTGACACGACGATCGTGCATCATGAGATGTTTTCAAATGGCATCGATTATCTGCGCATCCTTTTTGATATCCGTGATATGGAGATAAAGGATCTTCCATATGTTGGAATACTGAAATACATTCTTGGATATATGGACACAGAGCGGTATGGATTTTCAGAGCTGGCAAATGAGATCAACATTCATACCGGAGGGATATCCGCAAGTACCGGTGTATATCCGCATGTGAAAAAGCAGGATGACATGCAGTTTATGTTTGAACTGCGTGTGAAAACACTGGCATCAGAACTGCCTCAGGCAATGGATCTTTTACGCGAGATCTTAATGACAACAAAGATTTCCGATGAAAAGCGTCTGCGTGAGATCATAGCCCAGCTGCGTTCCAGGATCGAGGCAGCATTTGACGGTTCCGGTCACTCGGTGGCATCCATGCGTGCATTGTCTTATTTTTCAAGAGCGGCATATTATCAGGAAGCAACAGCAGGTATTTCGTTCTATGAGCTGGTTTCCGATTTAGATGAACATTTCGATGAGAAAAAGGACGAACTGATCGCAAGGCTTATGCGGCTGGTACAGATGATATTTGTGCCGGAACGTATGTTAGTCAGTGTTGTCTGTGAAGAGGCTGATTATCAGGCGGTGGAAGAACAGATTGCCTTTCTGTTAAAGAATCTGTATGTGTCAAAAGAGACTGTAAAAGAGCGGATGCTGCCAAAGGTTCATCTGGAAAAGAAAAATGAGGGATTTATGGATGCATCGCAGGTACAGTATGTGGCAAGAGCCGGCAATTATGCGCGTCACGGATTTTCGTATCACGGGGCACTGCGTATTTTGAAAGTCATTATGGGATATGATTATCTCTGGATCAACGTCCGTGTCAAAGGCGGTGCCTATGGATGCATGAACAGCTATATGCGAAATGGAGATACTTATTTTGTATCTTACCGTGATCCGAACTTAAAGAAAACAGATGAGATCTATGATGGCATTCCACAGTATCTGGCTGATTTTAAGGCGGACGAGCGTGAGATGACAAAATACATTATCGGTACGATCAGCGATATGGATACGCCGATGAATCCGAGTGCGAAGGGAGCGCGTTCCATGACCGCATATTTACAGGGACTGGATTTTGCGGATATCCAGAAAGAGCGTGATCAGGTGATCGGTGCAACAGAAGATGATATCCGTGCCTTAAAGGATCTGATCGCATCCGTATTGGATGAGAAAAATATCTGTGTCATCGGAAATGAAGAAAACTTAAAGAGTCAGAGTGATATGTTTATGCAGTTGAAAAATTTATATGAATGATTTTGGAATGGAGTACAAATGAAAGAAAATTTTAAATCAGGATTTGTCACAATTATCGGCAGACCAAATGTTGGAAAATCAACGTTGATGAACCATCTGATCGGACAGAAGATCGCAATCACATCAAATAAACCGCAGACAACCAGAAACCGTATCCAGACAGTCTATACGGATATGGAGCGTGGACAGATCGTATTTTTGGATACACCGGGAATCCACAAGGCAAAAAATAAGCTGGGCGAATATATGGTAAACACCGCGGAGCACACATTAAATGAAGTAGATGTGATCCTCTGGTTAGTGGAACCTTCAAACTTTATCGGAGCAGGCGAGCAGCATATCATCGAGCAGTTAAAGAAGACAAAAACACCGGTGATCCTTGTTATTAATAAGGTAGATACGGTGAGCCGGGATAAGATATTGGAATTTATCGATACTTACCGCAAGGTATACGATTTTGCCGAGATCGTTCCGGCATCCGCACTGCGTGCACAGAATCTTGATACCGTATTGGATATGATCTTTAAATATCTGCCGTATGGACCGCAGTTTTATGATGAAGATACGATCACAGACCAGCCGGAGCGTGCGATCGTTGCGGAGATCATCCGTGAAAAAGCACTTCATGCATTAGATGATGAGATACCGCATGGAATCGCAGTCTGCATTGACCGCATGAAACAGCGGAAAGGACAAAATATCATGGACATTGAGGCAACGATTGTCTGTGAGAGAGATTCCCATAAGGGTATTGTGATCGGAAAAGGCGGAGCCATGTTAAAAAAGATCGGTTCAAACGCGCGCTATGAGATTGAACGTCTGTTAGAGGAGCAGGTCAATTTAAAACTCTGGGTAAAGGTCAAAAAAGATTGGCGTGACAGCGATTCCATGATGAAGAACTTTGGCTATAATAAGGACGAGATCTGACTTACCATTTTTTTGCTGGTATAAGGGAAGCTGTCTGAGGAAATCCTAACATTATCAAGTGATGGATGATGGGAGGATGAGATTATGGATGAAGCCTGGAGCAATTTTATGACAACAGGAAGAGTAACCGATTATTTAAAATACAAAGAGTCGCATAAAGGCAGCTTTGATACCACAGGGAGAGGATGGGAAAATAGACCGGATGGGACAGAATATCGTAGTGACCGGGATGGTCTTAAAGGTAATGCCGATTGGCGATTATGACAGAAGAATCACACTGCTGACGAAGGAAAGGGGCAAGATCACCGCATTTGCAAAAGGTGCAAGAAGACCAAACAGTGCACTTGTTGCTGCGGCAACCCCCTTTTCCTTTGGTGAATTTGAAATGTTTGAGGGGCGAAGCTCCTATACGGTGGTGAGGGCTTCCATTCAGAACTATTTCAGGGAAGTTCAGGAAGAACTTGAAGCTACATATTATGGATGTTATTTTCTGGAATTTGCCGATTATTACTGTCAGGAAAACAATGATGAACGCGAGATGTTAAAGCTGCTTTATCAGTCACTTCGGGCATTGACAAGCAGTGCATATGATAAGAGACTGGTCCGTTTTATTTTTGAGTTAAAGGCAATGTCGGTAAACGGTGAAGCACCGAATGTATTTGCCTGTCTGAAATGTGGAAAAAAAGAAGAACTGAACTGGTTTGTAACAAAACGGGGTGGCTGTGTCTGTGATCCCTGTGAAAAAAAAGAAGCGTCCACGGAGGAAAGCGGCAGGTTTTTCCTGGATGAATCAACTCTTTATACGATGCAGTATATCATTTCAGCAAGGGTGGAAAAATTATATACTTTTTCTGTCAGTGACAGTGTGTTAAGGCAGCTGCTTGCAATTATGAAAAGTTATCGTGCAGTTTATCTGGATCACACATTTCAGTCTCTTAAAATGTTAGAGGGACTATTTACTGGTTGAAATCGGGAATCGGAAATAGTATAATGTAAAACATTGGATATGTAAGACGAATGGAGACTTGTAAAAATGAGAAAAGCATGTATGGCAGGTATTGGCGTACTGATTGGCATTTCGATGCTGGCTGGATGTGGAAAATCTCTGAATGCAGATACGGATACGGTATATGTACAGAAAAACGGAACCGTACTCACAGTAGATGTTGAGACACTGGATAAAGATTATTATGATGAGACAGAACTAAAGGATTATGTGACAGATGCTGTTTCTGCTTATACGGAAGAACATGGAAAGAATACGGTAAAACTGGAAGGACTTTCTGTGAAAGAGAGTACGGCAACGCTTAAGATGAAATATAAAACACCGGAAGATTATACAGGATTTAATGGCATTGAACTCTATGAGGGCAAGGTTGTTAAGGCACTGGCAGCAGGATATGATTTCAACACAGATTTTGTCAGTGTAGAAGATGGAAAGGTGACCGGAACAGCGACGAAGGAAGAAATTTATTCCGGGGATGATTTAAAAGCAGTCATCATCAAGGCAAACAGAGATGTCAAAGTAGATGGAACGATCTGTTATGTTTCCACAGAAAATGTAAAGCTGACCGGGGCAGACAGTGTTTCCATACGGGATGGTTACAGTTTAAACAGTGATAATGTTTCAGATGAAAATGCTTCTGGCGGAACAGAGAATGTTGGCGGTTCAACAGAGATATCTGACACGGATGTCAATGATGACACAGCCTATGTAAAAGATGATGGGGCATTTGAAACAGATGTCTACACATACATTATTTATAAGTAAACATACAAAAGAGGCAGTCCACTGCCATTTTATAGAAAGGTGAGGAATTATTTATGGAAAAATCAATGGACAAAATCGTAGCACTGGCAAAATCAAGGGGTTTCGTATATTCGGGATCTGAGATTTACGGTGGTCTTGCAAATACATGGGATTATGGTAATCTTGGCGTTGAATTAAAGAACAACGTAAAAAGAGCATGGTGGCAGAAATTTATTCAGGAGAATCCATACAATGTAGGTGTGGACTGTGCCATTTTAATGAACCCGCAGACCTGGGTTGCATCCGGACATCTTGGCGGATTTTCAGATCCTCTGATGGATTGTAAAGAATGTCATGAGCGTTTCCGTGCAGATAAGATCATCGAGGATTTTGCAGAGGAGAAAAAAATCGAGTTAAAGAGCTCCGTAGACGGATGGACACAGGAAGAGATGCGTGATTTCATCGAGGAAAATCAGGTTCCATGTCCAACCTGCGGCAAACACAACTTCACAGATATCCGTCAGTTTAACCTGATGTTTAAGACATTCCAGGGTGTTACTGAGGATGCAAAGAATACCGTATACTTAAGACCTGAGACAGCACAGGGTATTTTCGTAAACTTTAAGAATGTACAGAGAACATCCCGTAAAAAGATTCCGTTTGGTATCGGACAGGTCGGAAAATCTTTCCGTAATGAGATTACACCGGGTAACTTTACATTCCGTACCAGAGAGTTTGAGCAGATGGAGCTTGAGTTCTTCTGTGAGCCGGGTACTGATTTAGAGTGGTTCCAGTACTGGAGAGGTTTCTGCCGTGACTGGCTGATCTCCCTTGGAATCAAAGAGGATGAGATGCGTCTGCGTGACCATGATCCGGCTGAGCTTGCATTCTACAGCAAGGGAACAACGGATATCGAGTTCTTATTCCCATTCGGATGGGGCGAACTCTGGGGTATTGCTGACAGAACCGATTATGATCTTGGACGTCATCAGGAGACTTCCGGTCAGGATCTTACTTACTTTGATGATGAGAAGAATGAGAGATATCTTCCATATGTTATTGAGCCTTCACTTGGAGCAGACCGTGTTGTTTTAGCATTTTTATGTGCTGCTTATGACGAGGAAAATATCGGAACAGAGGAAAAACCGGATATGAGAACGGTTCTTCATTTCCATCCGGCTTTAGCACCTGTTAAGATCGGTGTACTTCCATTATCCAAGAAGTTAAATGAAGGTGCTGAGAAAGTATTCGCGCAGCTTTCACACAAATATAACTGTGAATTTGATGACAGAGGAAATATCGGAAAGCGTTACAGAAGACTGGATGAGATCGGTACTCCGTTCTGTGTAACCTACGATTTCGAGTCTGAAAATGACGGTGCCGTAACGGTTCGTGACCGTGATACCATGGAGCAGGAGCGTATTAAGATCGAGGATCTGGATGCTTATTTCGCAGAGAAGTTCAACTGGTAAAAGAAAAGATATGATCAGGAGAAAGACCAGAGACAATGTGCTTTGGTCTTTTTCTATGGGAGAAATTAAAAAATGGGATTCCTACGGAATAAAAATGGTAACGTCAGTAAAAAAGTCTGGTTTGCTCTGGCATATACCATATGTTTTACAATCATTGCGGGGGCGGTATTCTCCGTATTTATCATAAATAAAAAGAGTTTTATATGGGTTCCAGACGGTTTGCAGCAGCATTTCAATGCGCTGCTTTATTACCGTTCCTGGCTGTTATCGATCATAGATACGCTTATTACAGAACACAGGCTTTCGGTTCCGCTGTGGGACATGCATATCGGACTTGGCTCAGATGTGCTGACGACGCTTCATTATTATGTGATCGGTGATCCACTCAATCTTTTATCGGTGTTTGTGCCGGATGAAAAGTATATGGAACTTTTTTACAATGCGATGGTTCTGGTAAGGATTTATTTTGCCGGACTGGCATTTTCTGCATATTGCAGGTATCACGGACAGAAACCTTATTCTACGCTGCTTGGGGCAATGGTATATGATTTCTGCTTCTGGGTTATCATTGCGGTGCGGCATCCGTATTTTTTAAATCCGATGATTTATCTGCCGTTGATCCTGATTGGTGTGGATAAAATTTATAAAAAACAGAAACCATGGTTATATATGGGTATGCTTGCGGTGGCAACAGTCAGCAGCTTTTATTTTACATACATGATCTGTGTCTTTGTTGTCATTTATGCACTGCTTCGTTACCTGATGCTGTTTGGAAAACCGGTTTTTAAGACGGTATGGTACTGGGTATGGCGTTTTGCGGCATACTCGTTTGTAACGCTGTCATCTGTTTCTATTATTCTGCTTCCGGTTGTTGCCATGACATTATCTACAGGAAGGGCAGGAGCACAGCATACGTTTTCATTGCTTTATCCGTTATCTTATTATCGGAAATTATTTTATGGATTCCTGATCGGAGGTTCGACCTACTGGAGTGAACTGGGATATACGGGAATCGTCCTTTTGGCAGTGCTGCTGCTTCTTCTTGGGCGAAGAAAAAACAGGGGACTGCGTGCCGGATTTGTACTTATGACGCTGTTACTGTTGTTCCCATTTGCGGGAAAAATGTTGAATGGTGGAAGTTATGTGGTAAACCGTTACATGTGGGCATATTCTATGCTCGTGTCTTTTATTGCGGTAAAAATGTATCCACAGATGATGGAGATGCATTTTAAGAAAAAAATAGCACTTTTCTGGGCGGGGATCACCTATATCTGCCTGTGCTTGGAGGTGCTTGGAAAGCATCAGAAACAGTATGTATTAGTGGCATTATTATTATTTTCCGTGCTGTTAGTCCTCATTGTCGGAACCGGGAAAAAGACGAAAGAAAAATTTGTTTTTAAGGCGGCATTGTTAGTGGTGGTGATGCTGGAACTGATCTATCAGGGATGGGCAGAATATGCGCCACAGGCGGGCGGTTATGTGGAGGAATTTGCCACACAGGGGGAGGCACTTTCCATGCTGACAAAAGATGCGGCGGGCAGTCTTGTAAAAAATCATGCGAAAGATACAACATACCGCTACGAGTCCCTGCAGTCCGAGGAGTGGAAAAATACAGCAATGCAGCTTGGTATTAACGGTACATCTTATTATTTCAGTCTCGCAAACCCGGATATTAACCAGTTCCAGCGGGAAATGTATATCAACCAGACAAGAGATTTCTGTTATTCCGGTTTTGATGCCCGTACAATGTTAGAAGTGCTGTCCGGGGTACGTTATTATGTAGTGCCATCCGGAAACAAAGGTCTGCGTCCATATGGTTACAACGTCTGTATCAACCGTGGAACACTTGGCGCGGGGGGACAGTATGAAGTGAAATGCGATGCCTATGAGAATGATTCCGTACTGCCGGTCGGATTCGCAGGCAGTACAGTAATTCCACGGAGTATCTATGAAAAGCTGGATGTAACAAAAAAACAGCAGGCACTTTTACAGGGAATCATTGTGGAGGATGATAAGGTTCCGGCTGCATTAGCTCAGAAGGAAACCGGAATGGAATTTACAGATAAAGAGATTTCTTATGAGATTACGGATATGCATAACGTGGAACTGACAGACCAGGGATTTACAGCGACAGAAAAGAAAGCGTCGGTCACACTTTCCTTTGAGGGGATGCCGGAGAGCGAAACATACTTTATATTAAAGGGACTTGGGTTTTCGGAGGAAGGAAAAACCTTAACACAGTCGAAGAGCCGTCTGCACATTGATGTGACCTGTGGAAAGATTACAAAGATGATTACATTCCTTACCAGAAAGAATAATTTTTACAGTGGTGTGGATGATTATCTGATCAATACCGGCTATCGTGATGAAAAAGCAGATGAAATTACACTGACATTTCATGAAAAGGGGACTTACCGGTTTGATGAGATGCAGATCGTATGTCAGCCGATGCAGCAGGTTGATAGTCTGGCAAAAAAACTGAAACAGAATGTTTTAAAAGGGGTCGTCATGGATACCAACCGGATATCCGGTACTCTTGAGACAGATCAGGAAGAATTGTTTTGTCTGACGGTCCCATACAGCAGTGGATGGCGGGCGTATATTGATGGCAAGGAAGCAGATGTTTTAAAGGCAGATACGATGTATATGGCAATTGATGTGCCGGAGGGAATACATCAGATCGAATTTTATTACTGTACACCGTATTTAAAAACGGGTGCTGTTTTGAGCGGTCTTGGAATCCTGTCGGTGATCGGGATTGCTGTTTTCAGATATAGAACGGGTGATAAGAGAAAAAAAGAACAGGGCAGGACGAAAGAAAGG
The DNA here is from genome assembly GCF_003463035.1 of Roseburia sp. OF03-24. Taxonomy (NCBI): domain Bacteria; kingdom Bacillati; phylum Bacillota; class Clostridia; order Lachnospirales; family Lachnospiraceae; genus Roseburia; species Roseburia sp. OF03-24. The sequence goes on from NZ_QSCK01000005.1 coordinate 114,261, forward strand.
ATCTAAGATGTCTACGATATATCTATCGGAAAAAAATGAATACAGGGCACTTGATTTTCTGAAATTTGCAGCAGCATTTCTAGTTGTTGCCATTCACATTCCACCATTTGAAGAGGCTGCTCCGGTATTTTCACACGAATTTCAGCAGGTAATCTGCCGGATGGCAGTGCCGTTCTTTTTTGTATGTACCGGATATTTTATGGGAGAAAAAATAGCGGACAAAGGCAGGGTAAAAAAATATCTTTTCCATATTATAAAGATGTATGTATGGTGGAGTCTGTTATATCTGATTCCGATCATTGACCGGTTCTGGGAGAAAAAAAGAAGTGCTGCCGGAAATTTGTCAGAACTGGCGAGAAGATTTTTTCTGATCGGTTCTTATATACAGCTATGGTATCTTCTTGCAACGGTTGTGGCGGTACTGTTATTGTATCTTCTTGCAACGCACTTTCAGTGGAGTGTAAAAAGAATTGTAGTGGCTGCCGTACTATTATATCTGGCTGGAGTCTGCCATAACACTTATCATCATGCTTTTGATGATCTTTCTCTGGCTGCAAATGAGATCAGATGGTATCTTTCTGTATTTGCCACCGCAAGAAATGGCCTGTTTTTTGGATTCCCGTTTGTGACGATGGGATATTTGTTCCGGGTAAAGGCAGACCGGATCAGAAAAAATGATTATGGATGGCATACGATAGTTTTTCTGGCACTCATGATGTTAGAAGAGTGGATCGTCACTCAGAAAATTGGCGAATCATCCCATGATATGTATCTAATGACACCTCTTGTCACGGCAAATCTTTTTCTGGCAGCCGCTTTTTGTCCGGTAAGCGATAAGCGGGGAGCAATGGCAAAGATTATGCGTGAACTCTCGACTGAGATTTTTCTTTTACACATGCTGGTATATTTCTGGTATAAAAAGATTATGGAGAGTCTGGGACTGGATGCAGGAAATCATCTGGTGCGTTATCTGGTGGTTGTTAGTGGCAGTGTTCTGATCGGATTAATCCTCATATATATAGGAAGAAAAAGGAATAAAACCGTAAAATTATAAAAAAAATATAAAACCGCAGAAATTATAAAAATTAGTGTTGACAAAAGAATATGATGGTGCTATTTTAAGTACATAGATGTTAGCACTCCACAATAACGAGTGCTAACAGATATAAAAAGTAACTGGGAACTAAGGCAGATGCCAGATTCTTACAGAGAGTTACAGAGTATGGAGATGGAGAAGAGAATGGACGAGGAATTCGAGTTAGACGAACGAAAAACGAAAATTCTTGATGCAATCATCCGCAACTATTTAGAGACAGGCGAACCGGTTGGATCACGAACGATATCCAAGTATACCGATTTGAATTTAAGCTCTGCAACGATCCGTAATGAGATGGCAGATCTGGAAGAACTTGGATACATTTTACAGCCGCATACTTCAGCCGGCAGGATTCCTTCTGACAAAGGATACCGCTTTTATGTGGATCATCTGATGGAAGAGAAAAAACGTGAGGTCGATGAGATGAAGAGTTTCGTCATCGAACACACGGAGAAGATGGATCAGGTGTTGCAGCAAGTGGCAAAGATATTGGCGAACAATACCAATTATGCAACGATGGTAACAGCACCGACGTTCCATAAGAATAAAGTAAAGTTCATCCAGTTATCCAATATGAATGAAGAACAGATCTTAGCAACGATCGTTACCGAAGGAAATCTGGTCAAGAATAAAATTATTCCGGTCAGTGAACCAATCGATAATGAGACGATGTTAAAACTGAATTTCCTGTTAAATGCGAATTTAAATGGTCTTGCATTGCAGGAGATCAATCTTGGAACCATTGCAAAGCTGAAAGAGCAGGCAGGCATTCACAGTGACATCATCAGTGATGTGCTTGATACTGTGGCAGAGACGATGGGACAGGATGAGGACATCCGCATTTATACAAGCGGAACAACCAACTTCTTTAAATATCCGGAGTTAAGTGATTCGGAGAAAGCGAGTGAGCTGATCTCCACATTTGAGGAGAAACAGCAGTTAGCGAGCCTTGTAACTGAAAACCTGTTAGATGATGATAATACAGGGATTCAGGTTTATATAGGAAATGAAAGCCCGATACAGACCATGAAGGACTGCAGTGTTGTGACAGCAACTTATGAATTGGGCGAAGGCGTTCGTGGAACGATAGGAATTGTCGGACCGAAGCGAATGGATTATGAGAAAGTAATGGATAACCTGAAAACCTTGAAAAATTCCTTAGATGGAATTTTAAACAAGGATAAGGAACAGACATAGAAAGGTGGTTCATAGATGTCAGAGATGAATGAAGAGGTATTAGACGAAGCAATGGAGAATTCCACAGAGGAAAATGCTTCTGAAACCCAGACGGATGAAAATGTGACATCCACGGAAGAGACAACTGAGACAGCAGATACGGAAGAAGCAGAAAATGCTGATACGGATTCTGAAGATTCAGATAAAAAGAAATCTTTTTTCAAAAAGAAAAAAGATAAAAAGGATGAGCAGATCGAAGAGCTTACTGACAAAGTCAAAAGACAGATGGCAGAGTTCGATAATTTCCGTAAGCGTACAGAAAAGGAAAAATCACAGATGTACGATATGGGAGCCAAAACGATCGTAGAAAAGATCCTGCCGGTAATTGATAACTTCGAGCGTGGTCTTGCAGCTGTTCCGGAAGAAAGCAAAGAAGATGCTTTTGTTGTCGGAATGGATAAGATCTACCGCCAGATGCTTACCGTATTAGAGGAAGCAGGTGTAACACCGATCGAAGCAGTCGGTGCAGAATTTGATCCGAATTTCCACAACGCAGTAATGCATGTGGAGGATGAAACCTTAGGAGAAAATGTAGTAGCAGAAGAACTCCAGAAGGGATATATGTACAGAGATACTGTAGTAAGACACAGTATGGTAAAAGTAGCAAACTAAGTATTTCATAGATATTAGATGAGGAGGAAATCATTATGAGTAAAATCATTGGTATTGACTTAGGTACAACAAACAGTTGTGTAGCTGTTATGGAAGGTGGAAAACCTACCGTTATCGCAAATCAGGAAGGTGCAAGAACAACACCATCTATCGTTGCATTCACAAAAACAGGCGAGAGATTAGTAGGTGAGCCTGCAAAACGTCAGGCTGTTACAAACGCAGAAAAGACCATATCTTCTATCAAGAGACATATGGGTACTGATTATAAAGTAGCAATTGATGATAAACAGTATTCTCCACAGCAGATTTCTGCAATGATCTTACAGAAATTAAAAGCTGATGCAGAAGGATACTTAGGAGAAAAAGTAACAGAGGCTGTTATCACAGTTCCGGCTTACTTCAACGATGCCCAGCGTCAGGCAACCAAAGATGCAGGTAAGATCGCAGGCCTTGATGTAAAACGTATCATCAACGAGCCGACAGCAGCAGCTTTAGCTTATGGTCTTGACAATGAGAAAGAGCAGAAGATCATGGTATACGACCTTGGTGGTGGTACATTTGATGTTTCTATCATTGAGATTGGCGATGGTGTTATCGAAGTATTATCTACAAACGGTGATACACATCTTGGTGGTGATGATTTTGATAACAGAATCACACAGTGGATGATCGATGAGTTCAAGAAAGCAGAAGGTGTTGATCTTTCTACTGATAAGATGGCTCTTCAGAGATTAAAAGAAGCTGCTGAGAAAGCAAAGAAAGAGCTTTCTTCTGCAACAACCACAAATATCAACCTTCCGTTCATCACAGCAACTGCTGAGGGACCGAAACACTTTGATATGAACTTAACAAGAGCAAAATTCGATGAGTTGACACATGATCTCGTTGAAAAGACAGCTATCCCGGTTCAGAATGCTATGAGAGATGCAGGACTTACTAATGCTGATCTTGGTCAGGTATTATTAGTTGGTGGTTCTACACGTATCCCGGCAGTACAGGATAAAGTAAAACAGTTAACAGGCAAAGAGCCAAGTAAGACATTGAACCCGGATGAGTGTGTTGCCATCGGTGCATCTATCCAGGGTGGTAAACTTGCAGGAGATGCAGGTGCAGGTGAGATCTTACTTCTTGATGTAACACCACTTTCACTTTCCATCGAGACAATGGGTGGTATCGCAACAAGACTGATCGAGAGAAATACAACAATTCCTACAAAGAAGAGCCAGATCTTCTCAACAGCAGCAGATAACCAGACAGCAGTAGATATCAACGTTGTACAGGGTGAGAGACAGTTTGCAAGAGATAACAAATCCCTTGGACAGTTCCGTCTCGATGGTATCCCGCCAGCACGTCGTGGTGTTCCGCAGATTGAGGTTACATTCGATATCGATGCAAACGGTATCGTAAATGTATCTGCAAAAGATTTAGGAACTGGAAAAGAACAGCATATTACAATCACAGCAGGTTCTAACATGTCTGATGATGAGATCGATAAGGCAGTAAAAGAAGCTGCAGAGTTCGAAGCACAGGATAAGAAGAGAAAAGAAGCAATCGATGCAAGAAACGATGCTGATTCCTTCGTATTCCAGACACAGCAGGCATTAGATCAGGTTGGGGCAAACCTTGATCCGGCTGATAAATCTGCAGTAGAAGCTGATATGAATGCAGTAAAATCATTCTTAGATGCACATCAGAATCCGGAAGAAATGACAGAAGCTGATGTAACAGAGCTGAAATCCCTTCAGGAAAAACTGACAGAGAGTGCTCAGAAGGTATTTGCAAAGATGTATGAGCAGACACAGGCAGCACAGGGAGCAGCAGGTGCAGGTCCTGACATGAGCGGTATGGGCGGTAACGCACAGGCTGGCGGATCTTCTGCAGATGATGATGTCGTAGACGCAGACTTCAAAGAGGTTTAATCATCAGAAATAATAAAAATACAACGGGGTTTCCGGGGGTTTTCCCGGAAACCCTGTATGCAGTTTGAGAGAGGAAAACGTTATGGCAGATAAGAGAGATTATTATGAAGTCTTAGGCGTGAGTAAAACGGCAACAGATGCTGAGATCAAGAAAGCGTTCCGTGTACTTGCCAAAAAGTATCATCCGGATATGAATCCCGGAGATAAGGAAGCGGAGGCAAAGTTTAAAGAGGCACAGGAAGCATATGCAGTGCTAAGTGATGCAGAGAAGAGAAAACAGTATGATCAGTTTGGTCATGCGGCATTTGATGGCAGTGCCGGTGGAGCAGGCGGATTTGATTTTTCCGGTATGGATATGGGAGATATCTTTGGGGATATTTTCGGAGATTTCTTCGGCGGTGGATCAAGAAGACGTGGCAATGATGGACCGATGAAAGGTCAGAATCTGCGTACCAGCGTCCGCATTACATTTGAGGAAGCTGTATTTGGCTGTGAGAAAGAGATCGAGATGGTCTTAAAGGATGAGTGCCAGAAATGCCATGGTACAGGTGCAAAACCTGGAACAACACCGGAGACCTGTACAAAATGCGGTGGTAAAGGTAAAGTGGTTTTTACCCAGCAGTCTTTCTTTGGGACAGTACAGAATGTACAGACCTGTCCGGACTGTGGCGGCTCCGGAAAGGTGATCAAGGATAAATGTCCTGATTGCCGTGGAACCGGATACATTTCAAGTAAAAAGAAAATTCAGGTATCGATTCCTGCCGGAATTGACAATGGACAGAGTGTCAGAATCCGTGAAAAAGGTGAACCTGGCATCAATGGCGGACCGCGTGGAGATCTGTTAGTAGAGGTAGTAGTATCTCGTCATCCGATCTTCCAGCGCCAGGATATGAATATCTATTCTACGGTACCGATTTCCTTTGCACAGGCGGCATTAGGCGGAGAAGTTCGCATTAATACGGTGGATGGTGATGTTTTATACGAAGTGAAAGCAGGTACTCAGACAGATACGAGAATACGTCTGAAAGGAAAAGGTGTGCCTTCTCTTCGCAATAAAGCTGTGCGTGGTGATCATTACGTAACTTTGGTGGTACAGGTTCCGACATCTTTAAATGCAGAAGCAAAAGAGGCACTGCGTAAATTTGATGAGGCGACAGGTAATACTTTAAACAAGTCGGCAGAGAGCGCAGGAACAGCAGAAAAGCCGAAAAAGAAAAAGGGATTCATGGATAAGATCAAAGAATCCTTAGATGATATCTAAAAATAGGGCAGATAACAGAAAAATGAAAGAAAACGAAATTTTTGAAAAAGCACCGGTATCTAAGGCTTATTTTACAATGGCACTTCCGGTAGTGCTCAGCATGGTGGTATCGCTGATCTATAATATGGTGGATACTTATTTTATTGCAGGGACAGGAAATACTGATCTTGTGGCGGGTGTATCACTTGGAGCACCGGTTTTTACGCTGATGATCGCACTGGGAGATATCTTTGGACTTGGAGGAAGCTCTGTTATTTCAAGAATGTTTGGGAAAAAACAGGATGACGACGGAAGAAGGATGAGCGTATTCTGTTTTTATGCTGCAATTTTATGTGGTATTCTGGTGATTATCATAATGCTGGCTTTTCGCATGCCAATTCTCCATATGCTGGGAGCAGATGAAGATACATTGTGTTATGCGTCTGCATATTATACGGGTATTGTGATCGGAGCACCGTTTATTATTTTATCCTTTACACCATCAAACCTGCTCCGTACGGAAGGCTTTGCGAAGGCGTCTATGGTAGGAACGATATTGGGTGCAGTTGTGAATATGGTGTTAGACCCGGTATTTATTTCTCTGCTTGGATTTGGGGCAGCAGGAGCTGCAATCGCAACGGTCATCGGATATATATGTGCAGATCTTTATTTTCTGTGGTTTTTACTGAAACGAAGCCAGAAATTGTCTGTAAACCCTGTGGGATTTCATATTTCGGCTGATGAACTGAAGCCGATTTTTGCCATCGGAATCCCTGCATCGATCACAAATCTGATGCAGAGTTTTGGAATGGCACTGACAAACCGTTTTTTACTGCCTTACGGCAATGAAAAAGTGGCTGCAATGGGAATCGTTATGAAAGTAAATATGATCGCTGTGCTGGTATTAGTTGGATTTGCATTTGGTGCGCAGCCGCTCATTGGGTACAATTATGGAGCAGATAATAAGAAACGGTTAAAAGAAATTCTGGCATTCTGTTATAAATTTGAGTGCAGTCTTGCCGTGATCCTTGCCGCAGCCCTGTCACTTGCAGCAAAACCGCTGATACGGGTATTTATGGATGATGCACAGATTGTAAATTCCGGCGTGGAAATGCTTAAATACCAGCAGATGGGAATGTTATTTGTAGCGATCGTTCTTGTGACGACCTGTACATTCCAGTCTGCCGGAAAGGCATGGGGAGCGTTCTGGCTGTCGGTCAGCAGACAGGGACTTATCTTTGCTGTTGTGATATTGACTGCATCCCATCTGGCAGGCTATACCGGAGTATTGGCAGCGCAGGCAGTTTCAGATTTTCTGACGGCGGTGCTTGCAATTCTTTTTTACCGGCATTATTTTGGTTCACAGCACAATTAATTTCTAAATAACAATATTCAAATGTTAATACGAAAATTTTCTTGACATTCAGATATTTCTGCGTATAATAAAAATGCAAACAAGTTGCAAATGCAAAACGATTGCAAAATAATTGCAGGAATGGAGTGCCATATGTTAGATATTATTTTAGATACTTTATTAGACAGTGTAAAATTACTGCCTTTTTTGTTTGTAACATACCTTCTGATGGAGACATTAGAGCATAAAACCGGAGGAAAGGCAAAAAACCGGATCAGAAATGCCGGAAAAAGCGGACCAGTATGGGGCGCGTTGCTTGGAGTGATACCGCAGTGTGGTTTTTCTGCCGCAGCATCAAGCCTTTATGCAGGGCGTGTGATCACAGTCGGAACACTGCTTGCGATTTTTCTGTCGACCTCCGATGAGATGCTCCCGATCATGATTTCAGAGGCAGTAGCGCCGGCAGTGATCGTTAAGATCCTTGCTGCCAAAGTAGTGATTGCTATGATTTCCGGTCTTGTGGTGGAATTTTTATATGTAGGTGTGATGAAAAAGCATGAAAAAGAAATGGACATCCATGTGGTCTGTGAGGAAGAACACTGCAGCTGTGAGGATGGAATTTTACTTTCCGCACTGAAGCACACATTAAAGATTTTTTTGTATATTTTGATCATTTCTTTCCTTTTGAATGTTGTGATAGGAATTATCGGGGAAGATACACTGGCAGGATTTTTTACAGTGATGCCGCTCGCGGGTGAGGCTGTCGCAGCGTTAGTCGGACTGATCCCGAACTGTGCATCTTCGGTTGTGATTACAGAACTTTATTTAAGCGGCATTATCGGAGCGGGTGCTATGATGTCTGGACTGTTAGTCAATGCCGGTGTCGGACTTCTGGTATTATTCCGTTTAAACCGTGACTGGAAGCAGAACCTTGGAATCGTCGCAGCGTTGTATGCACTTGGTGTATTCTGGGGCATTGTCATAAGAGCATGCGGGATTGTGTTTTAATGATAAGTCAGTGAGCAATCAAAGTATGTTATGCGTTTGCACCGTAACATTATAAAATTGAGAAAACAGGAAGGTACGAGGAAGAATGCCGGGAAGTGGTTATGCGACGATCAGCCGTAAAAAAATATTGGAATTTTTAAAGAAAAACAGTGACCGGACAGTGGCGGTAGCAGATATCGACCATTATCTGAGGACGCAGGACTGCGAGGTAAACATCACCACCATTTACCGCTATTTAGATAAACTGGCAAAGGACGGCACGGTGATCAAATATGTTGCTGAAAAAGGGAATCAGGCAGTATACCAGTACGTAGAATTGGGGCATCATTGTGAGGAACATCTCCATTTACAGTGTGTAAAATGCGGAAAGATCATTCATCTGGAGTGTGAATTTATGGACGAAATCTCGGAACATATTTTAAAAGATCACGGATTCCGGCTGCAGTGTAAGAATTCAATTTTGTATGGAATGTGCAGTGCGTGCCAGGAAAAAGAAGAATGAAATATCAGGAATGATTTTTGGAATCTGTCGTAAAAATAAAGATATGTTATAACGAAAAATATGATATTCCTCCTGCTGTATTCATATAATGAAAAAGAATGGCGGGGGAGGATGATCATCATGCATATGACGTCGATCGGAAAGAAAACCTGGTGTCAGAGAGTAAGAGCAGCCATTATTTTAGAGGGAGCCATCCTTCTTGTGGCTGCTTTTATTTTATGTAAAAATACAGCCGGAGCAGGAGAAAATGCGGTCGCTGCAACATCGGATGGGACGATCCGCTGGGTAGATTTTAATGTATCCTACGAGGCATTGTGCAAGGCATATGAATATGATGTGGGAACATATGGAAAAGAGATACATATTGACTGGATCGATCTGCTTTCCTATGTGGCAGCTAAAAATGGCGGGGAGTTTGGTACATCCGCAGTGTCGGAGCTGAATCAGGCAGCAGAAAAGGTGAAGAAAAAAGAACTGACATTTGATGAGGCGGCAGAGCAGCTTAAGTATTTTTCCTATTATAAAGAGGCATATTCTGCGGTACTGGGAGGTCTGGTCGGTGATTATGAGATACAGGAGAGCGAAGGCGGCCCTTATGTGAAAAAATATGGACTGAAGGCATTTTCACCGATCGCAAAAGGATTTCCATACAGCGATTATGATGATTTTGGTGTATCAAGAAGCTATGGATATAAAAGGCAGCATTTAGGGCATGACATGATGGGACAGATCGGAACGCCGGTGATCTGTATTGAGTCGGGATATGTGGAGGCACTCGGCTGGAACCAGTACGGAGGCTGGAGGGTGGGAATCCGCAGCCTGGATAAAAAACGTTACTATTACTATGCACATCTGCGGCAGGATTATCCCTATCAGGCAAAGCTGAAAGAAGGAGATTTTGTGACAGCGGGGGATGTGATCGGTTATATGGGGCACACCGGCTACAGTACAAAGGAAAATGTTAACAATATCGATACCGTGCATCTTCATTATGGATTAGAACTGATCTTTGATGAGGAGTGGAGAGAGAATGGTCATGAGATATGGGTGGACTGTTATAATCTGACGCGTTTTTTGTATAAAAACCGTTCCGAGGTACATAAAGTGGAAGGCACAAAGGAATGGAAACGGACTTTTGATATGAAAGAAATTACACAGGGTGAAAATGTGCAAAGTGAAAGAAAAAATAATAAAAATAGGTAATTTTTTGATGAAAATGACATATTGTATTGACTTTTTTCATAATTGGGTGGAAAATTTAGAGTAAGCTTAAAGAAAGCAGGCATTACGGGATTGCGGAGTATTGCCGGGCGGAACATAAAATTATAAAAATAAAGAGATGCTGCACAAAATGGGGGATACAAATGAAAAAAAATAAAATAAAAAAAAGCTGCATGATAGCAGCGATTCTTTTTGTGCTGCTGTGTTCAGGCATAAGTTCTCCGGTTCATGCAAAAGAAAAAGAGCGGGGACGTGTGTTGTTTATCAGTTCTTATTCCTATGCATGGGAGACGATTCCGCAACAGGTTGAGGGAATCAGGCGGGCACTTGGGGATGAAGTGACGATTGACTATAAGTTTATGGATACAAAAAACGTTGATACAGCGGAAAATGTACATCTGTTTTACAAAAGCCTGAGTTATTATCTGAGTCAGGTTCCGGCTTATGATGTGGTTATAGTGGGAGATGATGCCGCGTTTAATTTTGCACTTGCGTACCGGAAAAAATTATTTGGAGATACGCCGATTGTTTTTGAGGGTGTCAATAATTCAGAAAAAGCATTGGAGCTGAATCAGGAACCGGATGTTACAGGTGTGATAGAAAACCAGACCTATGAAGATACCATAAAACTTGCAAAAAAAATATGTCCCCAGGCTACGCGTATCGTGGCAATTGTTGATAATACAGTAACAGGACTCAGTGCAAGAAAAGAATTTTATTCTTGTCAGGATTCTTTTCCTGATCTGGAATTTCATGATATTAATGCATCAGAACTTTCACAAAAAGATCTGATCGGGCGTGTAGAGTCTTTGGATCAAAGCTCGATTCTGTTATATATTTTGTGCAGTAATGATAAGGATGGAAATGTATATGCATCAGCAGAATCTGTGCAGATGTTAAGCAGCCGTGCCCGTATTCCGGTGTTTTCCGGAATTGCAATCGGTATGGGACAGGGATTGCTTGGCGGAAAGATCGTCTCACATGAAAAGATGGGGGAGATTGCCGGGCAGATGGCATCAAAAATTCTGGATGGCGGAGTCTGTGAAAGTATGGCTGTGGTGCAGGACTCACCGATGATATATTGTTTTGATGAAAATGTTATGAAGCGCTTTGATATATCACGCAGTATGCTGCCGGATAATGCAAAAATTATCAATCATAAAGAGACATTTATGGAACAATATGGAAAAGTAATCCGTGTTACATCTGTGATTGGTGTGATACTGCTTTTATCCATTATCTGGCTTGTGCGGGATAATATGCATAAAAGAAAGGTAAATGAAACAATCAGTTCACTCAATAAAAAGCTGAATTTTATGGCGCGTTATGATGCACTGACATCGCTTTTAAACCGTCGTGTGTTCATGGAGGAGCTGCAGTACCGGATCAGGGAAGGAAAACCATTTGGTCTGATCATGTTTGATATGGACAATTTTAAGCGGATCAATGATGTCTACGGACACAATGAAGGAGATGCGGTACTTAAGGAAATGGCAGTGCGTGCTGGTACACTTGTAGATGATGTATTTGAGGTTTACAGGCTGGCGGGGGATGAATTTGTCGCGATTGTGGCAAGCGGTCAGACAGAAGTCATAGATACCTATGCGATGAAGATTTTAGATACATTTAAAATACCATATCAGATTGCCGGTGGTGAGCAGTATCTGGCATCCAGTATCGGGATTGCAATTTATCCGAAAGATGGAAAGAACAGTACAGAAGTGATCGCGGCGGCAGATCATGCTATGTATGAGGTAAAGAAAAACGGAAAGAACAGCAGGGCATTTTATGATGCCGGAATGAAAAAAGATGATCCGTAACGGTGACAGTGCGGATCATCTTTTTTGTTATTCATGATAGTAGAATGACTATTTTTTCATATTAGCACGTTTACGAAGTGTCGGGTCTAAGATACGTTTACGGATACGAAGACTCTCCGGTGTTACTTCGAGAAGCTCATCGACATCAATAAAATCAAGTGCCTGCTCTAAACTTAAAACTTTTGGAGGAACCAATGTCAGAGCCTCGTCAGCGGAAGAAGAACGTGTGTTTGTAAGATGTTTCTTTTTACAAACGTTAAGTTCGATATCCTCGGCTCTTGCACAGGAACCGATTACCATACCGGCATAAACTTTTTCACCCGGTCCGATAAATAAGGTACCACGGTCCTGGGCGGAGAAAAGACCATAGGTTACAGATTCACCGGACTCAAATGCGATCAGGGAACCAAGTTTACGGTAAGCGATCTCTCCACGGTATGGAGCATAGCCATTGAAAATAGTATTGATGATACCATTTCCCTTTGTATCAGTCATGAAATCTCCACGGTAACCGATGAGACCGCGGGATGGAATGTTAAACTCAAGACGGGTATAACCACCGGTGATCGGTTTCATGTTGACAAGCTCACCTTTACGCTGGCTTAACTTATCGATAACTGTACCGGTAAATTCATCCGGAACATCGACATAAGCGATCTCCATAGGCTCTGTCTTTTTACCATTTTCGTCTGTGTGATATAAAACCTCAGCCTTGCTGACTGCAAATTCATATCCTTCACGGCGCATGTTCTCAACTAATACGGATAAGTGAAGCTCACCACGGCCGGATACTTTGTAGCAGTCCGGGCTCTCTGTTTCCTCTACCCGCAGAGAAACATCGGTATTTAACTCTTTGAACAGACGGTCTCTTAAATGACGGGAAGTGATGAATTTTCCTTCCTGTCCGGCGAGCGGACTGTCATTTACCATAAAGTTCATGGAAAGTGTCGGCTCGGAAATTTTCTGGAACGGGATCGCAACCGGATTTTCCGGAGCACAGATCGTATCTCCGATATGGATATCAGCGATACCGGAAATCGCAACGATCGATCCGATTTTTGCCTCTGCAACATCTACTTTATTTAAACCGTCAAATTCATATAATTTGCTGATGCGGACTTTTTTCTGTTTGTCCGGTTCATGATGGTTTACTACAACAGCTTCCTGATTTACCTTTAAGCAGCCGTTGTCGACTTTACCGATACCGATACGTCCAACGTACTCATTGTAATCGATCGTACTGATGAGTACCTGTGTGTTTGCATCCGGGTCACCCTCCGGAGCAGGAATATAATCAATGATCGTCTCAAACAGAGGTGTCATATCTTTTTTGTTATTTACAAGATCACCGATCTCGCGTACTGCGTAACCGTCTCTTGCGGATGCAAAAAGGAATGGACAGTCTAATTGTTCGTCGGAAGCATCTAAGTCCATGAATAATTCAAGCACTTCATCGACAACTTCGTTCGGGCGGGCTTCCGGACGGTCTACTTTATTTAAACATACGATAACCGGAAGAGAAAGCTCTAACGCTTTCATCAGTACGAATTTCGTCTGAGGCATAACACCCTCGAATGCGTCAACGACAAGAATAACACCGTTTACCATTTTAAGGACACGCTCAACCTCACCACCGAAGTCTGCATGACCAGGAGTATCAATGACATTGATCTTTACGCCTTTATAGGTAATGGCAGTGTTTTTTGAAAGGATCGTGATACCACGTTCTCTCTCGATATCATTAGAGTCCATGACACGTTCCTGAACTTCCTGATTCGCGCGGAATACGCCGCTCTGCTTTAACAGCTCATCGACCAGTGTTGTCTTACCATGGTCAACGTGTGCGATAATGGCAATATTACGGACATCTTCACGTTTCATTTTCATATACAAAATCTCTCTTTCCTGTGTGAAATGAATTAACTGTAACATAAGGTTAAAAAACCAACCTATACATTTTATCATATTTATGGGATTCTGCAAGATTTTTTTCAACAAAAACCTGACAAAAGTTGTCATTACATTCGTTTTCTTATCGACATGTTCCATGAAAATTTGAATGTGATACATGGTAAAAATAATATGTCAGGCAGGTCATACGAGAAAGAAACGGTAAAAAAAGTACAAAAAATACAGGTGTATGGCCGTAAGGAAGGGAGAAAATTCATGGCAGATAAAATGTTTGAAAACAACCAGGTGTCAATCGTGGGGGAGATCGTATCAGATTTCCGGTTCAGTCACGAAGTGTACGGAGAGGGATTTTATATGGTCGATGTGGCAGTCAACCGTCTCAGCAATTATATGGATTATATACCACTTATGGTTTCAGAGCGGCTGATTGATGTCAATGAAGATATGGTCGGACAGAATATTTATGTGACAGGGCAGTTCCGTTCATTTAACAGGCACGAGGAAAAGAAAAACAGGCTGGTGCTTTCTGTGTTCGTGAGAGAACTGGAATTTTTAGATGAGATCGATGATGACGTGAAAAGCAACCAGATCTTTCTGGATGGTTATGTATGTAAGGAACCGATTTACCGGAAAACGCCGCTTGGAAGAGAGATCGCAGATCTTTTGATCGCAGTCAACCGCTCCTACGGAAAATCAGATTATATTCCATGTATCTGCTGGGGCAGAAATGCGAGATTTGCATCCGGATTTGATGTAGGCGGACATGTGCAGATCTGGGGCAGGATACAGAGCAGGGAATATGTTAAAAAACTGTCGGAGACGCAGACGGAAAAGAGAGTCGCCTATGAGGTGTCCGTCAGTAAAATTGATTTTTTAGAGGAATTGGATTGACAGTAGAAATAGATGGTGCTATGATTGCTAAAAGATACATATTGCTTGATAGAGGTTGCGTGCTTTAAGAGTAGTTTTTACGGATGTGGCAGAGACAGTGGATGGAAAATGAAAGGAAAGGACGCCGAAGGAGTATATTTGCTGCAGATATGTTCCTGGGCATAAGGTAAAGAGCCTTATGACTGTCATCTTAAGCTGTAAAGCAGAAAGATGGGGCGCTATCGGATTCGACATATACTGAGTAATACATATGATTAGAATTTACGAACCGGCTCATCAGAGTCGGTTTTTTTAATTCAAAGGGAAATTATGTCCTATGAATAAATAAAATACCGTGTGCACAAAGCAGTGTATCCTAACGTATCATAATACAGGAAGCAGGAGGATTGTTAGTATGTCTATTTTTAAAGGAGCCGGTGTGGCGATCGTAACACCAATGAAAAACAATGAAGAAGTAAATTATGACAGATTAGAGGAAATGATCGAGTATCAGATCAATCAGGGAACGGACTGTATCATCATCGCAGGTACAACAGGTGAGAGTTCTACGCTGACAACAGAAGAGCATGCAGAGGTGATCAAAGCTGCTGTTAAATTTGTAAAACACCGTATCCCAGTCGTTGCAGGAACCGGTTCAAACTGTACAAGAGAGGCAATCCACCTTTCGGAAGAAGCGGAAAAAGCCGGCGTGGATGGACTGCTCTGCGTAACTCCATATTATAACAAAGCAACACAGGGAGGTCTGATCCGCTACTACACAGAGATTGCAAATTCTGTAAAACTTCCTATTATTATGTACAATGTGCCAAGCCGTACCGGATGCAATATTCTTCCAGAGACAGCCGCAACATTGTATCGTGATGTGGAGAACATCGTTGCGATCAAAGAAGCAACCGGAAACGTTGCACAGGCAGCAAAAGCAATGTATTTAACGGACGGAAAACTTGATTTGTATTCCGGTGAGGATGGAATCGTGGTACCGCTTATGTCCATCGGAGCGATCGGAGTGATCTCCGTATGGTCAAATGTTGCACCGAAAGATGTACATGATATGTGTATGGCATTCTTTGATGGCGATACGAAAAAAGCAATGGAGATCCAGGTAAAGGCACAGCCGCTCATTGAGGCTCTGTTTTCAGAGGTTAACCCGATACCGGTCAAGAAAGCACTGAATCTGATGGGTATGGAAGCAGGACCGCTTCGTTCCCCGCTCACAGAGATGACAGATGCAAATGCAGCAAAACTTGCGGAAGTAATGAAGAATTATGGGATTAAGCTGGCGTAAGTGATAAAAACATCAGACAGCCAGATTGATAAAAACACCGGAAATGTTGGGGGCAGCGTTTCCGGTGTTGCTTTAAACATAGAAAAGAGAGGAAAAAACAATATGATAAGAGCAATTATGAGTGGATGTAACGGAAAAATGGGACAGGTGATTACTGGAATCTGTAAGGAAGATGCAGATATTGAAATCGTGGCAGGAATCGACCTTTACGATGGCATTAAGAACGATTATCCGGTATTCCCGAATATTTCTGTGTGCGATGTGGCAGCGGATGTGATCATTGATTTTTCCAACGCAAAGGCAGTGGATGATCTTTTAGTATACAGTGTGGACAAGCAGATCCCGGTAGTACTCTGTACAACAGGACTGTCTGAGGAGCAGTTAAAAAAGGTGGACGAGGCATCGAAAAAAGTTGCCGTATTAAAATCTGCCAACATGTCCCTTGGAATCAACATGTTAATGGAATTATTAAAACGGGCAGCAACCATTTTAGCACCGGCAGGTTTTGATATGGAGATTGTTGAAAAACACCATAATCAGAAATTAGATGCACCGAGCGGTACGGCACTTGCACTTGCTGATTCCATGAATGAAGCACTTGACAATGCATATACTTATACTTATGACCGCAGCAAAGAGCGTAAAAAGAGAGAAAAAACAGAGATCGGTATTTCAGCAGTGCGTGGTGGCAGCATCGTAGGAGAGCATGAAGTGATCTTTGCAGGACTTGATGAGGTGATCGAGTTTAAGCATACTGCATATTCCAGAAGTGTATTTGCAAAAGGAGCTGTTCAGGCAGCAAAATTCTTATCCGGTAAACCGGCTGGTTTCTATGATATGGGGGATGTGATCAAGGCTACGATTGCGTAATGTATTGACAATAAATTAACGTTGGTTGCCCCGGTTCATTTCCTGTGCTAAGATAAAAAGCAGCAAATGAACGTGCAGAAAGAAATGAGGAATACTATGGGGCAGACCGACCTGCGTTATTTAAAAAGTTTATCAAACCAGTATCCAACCATTGCCACAGCGGCAACGGAGATCATTAATTTACAGGCAATTCTTAGCCTGCCAAAGGCAACGGAGCATTTTATCACAGATGTGCACGGGGAGTATGACCAGTTTTTACATGTGTTAAAAAACGGTTCCGGTGCTATTAAGCGGAAAATAGAAGATGAATTTGGCAATGCGATCAGTGCGGCGGAGAAAAAAGCAATCGCCACACTGATTTATTATCCGGAACAGAAATTAGAACAGGTTTTAAAGACGGAAGATAATTTAGAGGACTGGTACAAGGTGACTTTGTACCGTCTGATCCGCATCTGCAAAAATGCATCTTCCAAATATACAAGATCAAAGGTGCGCAAAGCACTGCCGAGAGACTTTGCCTATGTGATCGAGGAACTTCTGACCGGCAGACAGGAAGTATCTGATCAGGAAGCATACTATAATGAAATCATCCGGTCGGTCATCCGTACAGGAAGGGCTGCGGAACTTGTGACTGCGTTCTGTAATCTGATCCGCCGTCTTGTCGTGGATCATCTGCATGTAGTCGGGGATATTTTTGACAGGGGACCATATCCGAATCTGATCATGGATACGCTGATGGAGCATCATTCTGTGGATATCCAGTGGGGTAATCACGACGTATACTGGATGGGAGCAGCGTCTGGAAGTGCTGCATGCATCTGCAATGTGATCCGCATTTCCGCAAAATACGGCAACCTCGATCTGTTAGAGGATGGTTATGGAATTAATCTTGTACCGCTGGCAAGATTTGCGATGAAATGGTATGACAAGGATTCCTGTGATTGTTTTAAACTGGATTACAGGGAAGATGAGTATGATGTACATGACGCATTTTTAGATGAAAAAATGCACAAGGCGATCACAATCATGCAGTTTAAGCTGGAAGGACAGCTAATCAAAGAACACCCGGAATTTGAGATGGAAAAAAGGCTTCTGCTTGACAAGATTGATATAAAAAAGGGAACGGTGTGTGTGGAAGGAAAAGAATATCCGCTCAAGGATGTCAACTTTCCGACAATCGACTGGAAAGATCCATATCGCCTTTCGGAGGATGAAGCAGATGTGATGGAGCGTCTGGTGGCGGCATTTACAAATTGTGAAAAACTGCAGCGCCATGTACGTTTTTTGTATACGCAGGGAAGCCTCTACAAAGTATACAATGGCAATCTTCTCTATCATGGCTGTGTGCCGTTAAATGAGGATGGCACGTTCACGAAAGTCAATGTTTTCGGAAAAGAATATACCGGAAAAGAGCTTTATGATGTGCTAGAAGGCTATGCGAGAAAAGGTTATTATGCGATCGACCCGAAGGAAAAGAAAAAGGGACAGGATATTTTATGGTTTATCTGGGAAAACCAGAATTCCCCGGTGTTTGGAAAGGCAAAGATGACGACGTTTGAGCGTTATTTTATTGCAGATAAAAAAACGCATCAGGAGCCGAAAAATCCTTATTACAGGCTGCTTGAAAAAGAGGAAGTGGTCAACCGGATTTTAGAGGAATTCGGGCTTGAAGGTGCGGAGGCGCACATCATTAACGGTCATATTCCGGTGGAGGCAAAAAAAGGAGAGTCTCCGGTCAAATGTAACGGAAAGCTTCTGATCATTGACGGCGGTTTTTCCAAGGCATATCAGCCAAAGACGGGGATTGCCGGATATACGCTGATTTATAATTCTTATGGTCTGGTGCTTGCGGCGCATGAACCGTTTGAATCGGTAGAAAAAGCGGTGCAGGACGGAAGCGATATCGTATCCCATACGGTTCTGGTGCAGCAGGTCGTGCGGAGAAAAACAGTTGCCGATACAGATATCGGAAAAGGCCTAAAAGAGTCAATCCATGATCTTGAAGAACTGCTCGCAGCATACAGGGCAGGTACGATCGTGGAGAAGAACCGGGCAGAATAAAAGAGCATGCGCGCATACAGACAGGAGTATCATTGTGTGTAAACTTAAGATGCGCGAAGCGCAGTGCAGAAATGAGGATTGATATGTTAATAGGAAATCATTTATCCGCATCGAAAGGTTATGCGGCAATGGGAAAGGCAGCGTTAGCGTTAGATGCCAATACATTTGCTTTTTTTACCAGAAATCCACGTGGTGGAAAGGCAAAAGAAATTGATGAAAAAGACGTGGAAAAGTTTTTAAATTTTGCTAAGGAGCATGAATTTGGCAAGATCGTTGCACATGCGCCGTATACGATGAACCTTTGTGCAGCGAAAGAGGATGTCCGTTCTTTTTCAAAGGAAATGTTATTCGATGATTTAAGACGCATGGAGTATACGCCGGGCAATTATTATAATTTTCATCCGGGTTCCCATGTGGGACAGGGGGCAGATACCGGAATTGAACTGATCGCAGAAGCGTTAAATGAGGCATTAAAACCGGATCAGACAACGACAGTTCTGCTTGAGACGATGGCAGGAAAAGGAACTGAGGTTGGCAGAAATTTTGAGGAATTAAGAGAGATCTTAGACCGTGTGGAATTAAAAGAAAAAATGGGAGTCTGCCTTGATACCTGCCATGTATGGGATGGCGGCTACGACATCGTGAATGATTTAGAGGGTGTATTAAAGGAGTTTGACCGGGTGATCGGGCTTGACCGTTTAAAGGCGGTTCATTTTAACGACAGCATGAATGACTGTGGTTCCCACAAGGACCGCCATGCGAGGATCGGAGAGGGAAAGATCGGCGCAGAGGCAATGCGTCATGTGGCAGTGCACCCGCTTTTAGAGGGAAGACCGTTTATTTTAGAGACACCGAATGATGATGAGGGATATAAAAGAGAGATACATTTAGTCCGGGAGTGGACCAAATAAATATCTGTATATACAAAAGAATGTGATTGTATATTGAAAGACATCGTTATTTTATTACTACGGTATCGTACTGATCGTTCTGTTTGTATTTAACCTTTTTGTGACACCACTTCTGATCAAGAGGCAGGTAACAGAAGTTGACTATGGAACATTCATGAAAATGATCGACGATAAGGATATCGGAGATGTCCAGGTGGAGACTGGAGGATCTCTATATTGGAGATTATGTATCAGCATCCAAGACAGGAAAGACATATGCCTATTATGGTTATCTGTCAACTAGTGGATATTCCAGTTCATCTTCTGCTGCCATCAGTGATGCAAATCCGCTGTCAACACGCAGCAGCAAGATGTTCAAAATTAATTTAGTTACCGGAAAAGGAACAACAGCAACGATCACATTAAAATCAAAAGTGACCGCAGATCAGTTGTTTGGTCTTGCCTGCACTACAAGAAAAGATTATAAGTCCACCATCAAAAAGGGGAATACCTGCCAGGTTAAGATCAAACTGAAAGGAAATGGAAAGACTATAAGTGCAACCGCAACTGCCAAAGTTGGAAGCAATAAGATTACAATCGAAACAAAGAAACTGACAAAGGGTAAAACCTATGTGTTACAGGACTGCTACTATGGTGGATGGCTCGATTCCAAAAAGGGTGGCAATAAAAAGATTTCATTTAAAGCAAAATAAAATATGAAGAAAAGCAGATATTTATTGCATTTGCCAGATGCGTGTGTTATACTTCAAATCACATGAATGCGAAAATTGTTTTCATGCAAATATTCGTTACAATAGAGAAGAAACAGATCTATTGTTTGCCCACCAAGAGATTGGTTAAGCCCATACGGACAGGCGGGGCAACTGCCGATTGCGGTGTAAGCCGCGTTATTGATTGAGTTAGAAGCTCAAATTTTATAAGTTGATTACGGGGATATCCCGGAATCCAATATCACTTGTGAAACGGTCAATAAGAGTAGTATACGCAAATATTTGCTGGCGATGGTGCCAACGCAGTTGCTGTTCACACATACTGTGAGAGCAGCAACTATTACAGCCCATTTTAAATGCATCTTCGATGCATGGGACTGTAATTTGGCATTATCTAGTTTCTGGCGCACAGCTTGACAGCAAGTGTCAAGCTTACGACTGAACAGTAACCCAACGCGGACTCTGGAGAAAATAGTTTTTGCAGAATGTAGACAGATTACATAAAGTATGACTATGATGATAACGACGATAGAAGAACAGGTGATGGATGCCTGTTCTTTTTTGTACTTTTGGATATTAATGAATTTATCAGAAAGGCGCAAGCATATAAAGGCAGACATACCGTATTTTTATGGAAGATGAGGGGGTTTTTAGAAGCCATGGACAAAGAGCAGCAGATGCATGCGCCGGTTTATGAAGCATTAGAAAAGTTAAAAAAACGAAGAGTGGTACCGTTTGATGTGCCGGGACATAAGAGAGGAAGGGGAAATCCGGAGTTAGTGGAGCTGTTGGGAGAAAAGTGTGTCAGCTTAGATGTCAATTCCATGAAGCCGCTTGATAATCTCTGTCATCCGGTCTCTGTGATCAAGGAGGCGGAGGAACTTGCAGCGGAGGCATTCCGGGCAGAACATGCATTTTTTATGGTAGGAGGAACCACTTCATCTGTTCAGGGGATGGTGCTTTCCTGCTGCAAGGCAGGGGATAAGATCATTTTGCCGCGCAATGTGCATAAGAGTGTGATCAATGCACTGGTACTCTGTGGAGCGATTCCGGTTTATGTCAATCCGGAGGTGGATGTGAAACTTGGCATTTCGCTTGGCATGCAGGTATCAGAAGTGGAACGTGCGATTCTGGAGAACCCGGATGCAGTGGCAGTACTGGTCAACAATCCAACTTATTATGGAATCTGCTCTGATCTGCGTTCCATTGTAAAAGTGGCACATGCACACAATATGCTGGTGCTGGTGGATGAAGCGCATGGAACACACCTGTATTTTGGGGAGAATCTTCCGGTGTGTGCCATGGATGCCGGTGCAGATATGGCATCTGTTTCCATGCACAAGTCGGGAGGAAGTCTGACACAGAGTTCACTTCTTCTGACCGGACGGGGCGTGAACTGGGAATATGTCAGCCAGATCATCAATCTGACACAGACGACGAGTGCGTCTTATCTTTTGATGTCAAGTCTTGATATTTCGAGAAGAAATCTTGCACTGCGAGGAAAGGAATCATTTGCAAAAGTAGCACAGATGGCAGAATACGCCAGAGATGAGATCAATTCTATCGGTGGTTTTTATGCATATGGCAAAGATATGATCAATGGCGGCAGTGTCTATGATTTTGATGTGACGAAACTGTCAGTCTATACGCGAGATATCGGACTTGCAGGCATCGAAGTCTATGATCTGCTGCGGGATGAATATGATATCCAGATCGAGCTGGGGGATATTGCGAATATTCTTGCCTATATTTCCATTGGTGACCGGATACAGGACATCGAGCGGCTTGTCGGGGCGCTTGCAGATATTAAGCGGCTGTATTCAAAAGATCCGGCAAAGATGTTAAACACAGAATATATCAACCCGAAAGTTCTGGTGTCGCCGCAGGTGGCATTTTATTCCCAAAAGGAATCTCTGCCGGTACGACAGACGGCCGGAAGAATTTGTGGTGAATTTGTCATGTGCTATCCACCGGGAATCCCGATTTTAGCGCCGGGCGAGATGATCACGCCGGAGATCATTGAGTACATTGTTTATGCGAAAGAAAAAGGATGTTCCATGCAGGGAACGGAAGATCCGGAAGTTGAAAATCTGAAGGTGCTTGCACATGAACCAAAGATGTGTTAGAAATCGGACAGAAGAAGGGAGAAGTAATCATGGAGCTTTGGTTTTCAGATTACCATACAGAAAAAGTAAAGGTATCTATTAAGGTGCAGAAACAGTTATTCGGACTTCAGACAGAGTTTCAGCGGATCGATGTGTTTGATTCGGACGAGTTTGGAAGATTTTTAAGTTCGGATGGAAGTATTGTTTTTTCAGAAAAAGATGAGTTTGTCTATGATGAGATGATCGTACATGTTCCTATGGCAGTACATCCGCATGTAAAAAAAGTGTTAGTCATCGGTGGCGGTGACGGTGGTGTGGCGCGTGAGCTTGGATACTACGATGAAATAGAACAGATCGATGTGGTGGAACCAGATCGTGTGTTCGTGGAGGTATGTAAAGAATTTTTCCCGGATAACGCATGTGGTTTATCGGATGAGCGTGTGACAGTTTACTATGAGGATGGACTTAAGTTTTTGCGGATGAAACATGACGAGTATGATCTGATCATCAATGATGCAATCGATCCGCTTGGGCATACAGCAGGGTTGTTTACCAAGGAATTTTACGGAAACTGTTTCCGTGCCTTAAAGGATGACGGAATCATGGTCTATCAGCATGGAAGTCCTTTTTACGATGAAGATGAGGAATCCTGCCGTGGAATGCACAGAAAGGCAAGTCACAGTTTCCCGATTAGCCGTGTTTATCAGGCACACATACCAACGTGTTCCTCCGGTTACTGGCTGTTTGGATTTGCTTCAAAGAAATATCATCCGCTCGATGATCTGGATGTGAAGCGCTGGAAAGAGCGGAAGATAAAGACATGGTATTATACGACCAACCTGCACAAGGGAGCGTTTATGCTGCCACGGTATGTGGAGGATATGTTAGAGGAAGAGGAAGGCCGTAAGAAATAAAATATACAAAAATTGCCAATAACGTAAAGTATGTTAGTTAGATTCAGACGATAAGAAAATTAAAGATATAAAAGGCATGGAAATTGCGGTCAGAGTGAAAATAAGGATTTTCACACATAAGAAAGGAGATCAAAATGGGAAGATTATTAATTATCGGATGTGGCGGAGTAGCAGGAGTTGCGATTCACAAATGTTGTCAGAACAGCAAAACTTTTACAGAGATCTGTATTGCGAGCAGAACAAAATCAAAATGTGATGCATTAAAAGAAAAACTGGAGAAAACAACAGATACCGTCATCACAACAGCGCAGGTAAATGCGGACAACACAGAGGAACTGATCGCCCTGATCAAAGAGTATCAGCCGGATGCTGTATTAAATGTAGCATTGCCATATCAGGATTTAACGATTATGGATGCCTGTCTTGCCTGTAAGGTAGACTATATTGATACTGCAAACTACGAACCGGAAGATACCGATGATAAAAAATGGCGTGCTATCTATGAAAAACGCTGCGAAGTAGAAGGATTTACCGCATATTTTGATTATTCCTGGCAGTGGGCATATCGTGAAAAATTTAAGGAGGCAGGAATCACTGCACTTCTTGGAAGTGGGTTTGATCCGGGTGTAACAAGCGTATTTACAGCTTATGCATTGAAGCATTATTTTGATGAGATCGAGACAATCGATATTTTAGACTGCAACGGCGGTGACCATGGTTATCCGTTCGCAACGAATTTCAATCCTGAGATCAATCTGCGTGAGGTTTCTGCAAATGGTTCCTACTGGGAGAATGGTCACTGGGTGGAAACAAAACCGATGGAAATTAAAAGAGAATATAATTTCCCGCAGGTCGGTGAGAAAGATATGTACCTGCTGCATCATGAAGAGATTGAGTCTCTCGCCCAAAATGTGCCGGGAGTAAAGAGAATCCGTTTCTTTATGACATTTGGACAGAGCTATCTGACACATATGAAATGTTTAGAGAATGTTGGAATGCTTTCTACTTCACCGATTGAATATGAGGGCAGGGAGATCGTACCGATCCAGTTTTTGAAAGCACTGCTTCCGGACCCGGCATCATTAGGACCGCGCACTGTCGGTAAAACGAATATCGGCTGTATTTTTACAGGAAAGAAAGATGGAAAAGAAAAGACAATCTATATCTATAATGTCTGTGATCATCAGGAGTGTTATAAAGAAGTAGGTTCCCAGGCAATCTCTTATACGACTGGTGTACCGGCTATGATCGGTGCAGCTTTGGTTGTTGATAAAGTCTGGGATAAAGATGGTGTATTTAACATTGAGGAATTTGATCCGGACCCGTTTATGGATATGTTAAACCAGTATGGTCTGCCGTGGATCGTGGATGAAAATCCGCAGACAGTAGAATAAAAAATGGGATTTGTGCTGACATACAGGCTTAAGATGTAAATGAAAAAATTCATTGGAAAAGCAGTGCAAGAAGGGGATTATGATGAAATGGCAGGAGATTCCTACCCCATGTTATGTGGTAGATGAAAAGAAATTAAAACAGAATTTAAAAATATTACAAAACCTGGAACAGGAAACTGGCTGCCATGTGCTTTTGGCGCAGAAGGCGTTTTCCATGTTTTCACTGTATCCGCTGATCGGGCAGTATATCAGCGGAACGACAGCGAGCGGGATTTTTGAAGCACGTCTTGGAAAAGAAGAGATGGGAAAAGAAAATCATGTGTTTGCGCCGGCTTATAAGGAAAAAGATATGGAGGAGCTGGTTAAAATCTGTGATCATATTATCTTTAATTCCTTTGCACAGTATGAAAAGTACCAGAATTACTTTTTGCAGCCGGAATGTATGGTAAGCGCAGGAATCCGCGTGAACCCGGAGTGTTCCACACAGGAGGGGCATGAGATCTACGATCCGTGTGGACCGGGTTCAAGACTTGGCGTGATTTATGGCGAATTTCCGGGACAACTGCCGGATGGGATCGAGGGACTGCATTTTCATACGCTCTGTGAGCAGAATGCGGATGATCTGATCACGACATGGCATGCGTTTGAAAAGAAGTTTGGAAGATATTTAAAACAGGTAAAGTGGCTGAATTTAGGCGGCGGACATCATATCACAAGAGCAGATTATAAGCTGGATGACTTAAAGAACCTGATACACGAAATCAAAGAAAAATATGGTGTGGAAGTTTACCTAGAACCGGGTGAAGCGATTGCACTTAATGCGGGATATCTGGTTACGGAAGTTATGGATATCGTGCATAATGGAATGGACATTCTGATCCTGGATGCATCGGCGGCATGTCATATGCCGGATGTGCTAGAAATGCCTTATAGACCTCCGTTAAAAGACGGTTACCTGCCGGGCGAAAAGCCGTATACATATCGTCTTTCTTCCATGACCTGTCTTGCAGGGGATGTGATCGGTGATTACAGCTTTGCACAGAAAAAACAGGTGGGAGATCGTCTTGTCTTTGAGGATATGGCAATTTATTCCATGGTGAAAAACAACACGTTTAACGGTATGCCGCTGCCTGGAATTGCCGTCTTAAGAGAAGATAGAAATGTGGATATGATAAAGGAGTTTGGTTATGAGGATTTCAAAGGCAGATTGTCCTGAAATGATAAAAGAGACAAATCCCGCGCAGGATGGTTTTTATATGCCGGGAGAATTTGAAAGACATCAGGGGTGTATCATGATCTGGCCGGAGCGCCCAGGTTCCTGGCGAAATGGTGCAAGAGAAGCAGAAGCAGCATTTTCTGCTGTGATCCGCGCGATTGCAGAGAGTGAAACGGTGTATGTTGCTGCAGGAAAAAAAGGGATCGGTCACGCAAAGGCATTTGCACAAAGTTTAAAAGAAGAAGAAAACTTGTATCCGGTGATCGTTTTTGAGATGGAAACGGATGATTCCTGGGCAAGAGATGTTGCACCGACTTTTCTGGTAAAAAATGTAAATAAAAATTCTATTGCATTGACGGCAGACAATCAGATGTCTGTGCAGGCAGATTGTGTGAAAAATAAGAAGGTTTATATACAGGATTTGTGTTCTGGTACCAACATAAGATGCGAAAAAGACAGCACAGGAATGGAGATTCATACGGGGAAAAATCTGTGTATACGTGGCGTAAACTGGAACTTTAATGCATGGGGCGGTACGGTGGATGGATTGTATGCCTCTTATGAAAAAGATAATGCGTTTGCATGGAATTTCTGTAAAAAATTTGGCTTTACCTGTTATGATGCCAGACCGTTTGTGTTAGAGGGTGGCTCGATTCACAGTGACGGTGAGGGAACACTGCTCGTTACGGAGTCCTGTCTGCTCAGTGAAGGAAGAAATCCATCACTCACAAAAGAACAGATTGCGGAAAAACTGAAAAGTTATCTGGGTGCCGAAAAAGTTTTATGGCTGCCTCGTGGTATTTATCAGGATGAAACAAATGAACATGTGGACAATGTCTGTGCATTTCTAAGACCGGGAGAGGTTGTCCTTGCATGGACAGACGATAAGAACGATCCGCAGTATGCATTGTCAAAAGCGAGTTTTGATTATTTAAGTTCGGAGTATGATGCAAAGGGCAGAAAACTGATCATTCACAAACTTCCGATCCCGGATACCCCGGTTTGTATCACAAAAGAGGAGCTCGAAGGATATGAATTTGAGGAAGGCGAGGATACAAGGGAAGTGGGAGAGCGGCTTGCAGCTTCCTATGTGAACTTTTATTTTTCCAATAATGCCGTGGTCATGCCGGCGTTTGGCGGAGAAAATGAACAAAGTGACAGGCGGGCACAGCAGATTATGGCAGAATTATGCCCGGAGAGAAAAATCATACCGGTGTATGCAAGGGATATACTGACCGGTGGAGGAAACATTCACTGCATTACACAGCAGATCCCTGCATATATCGTGAGTTCCTCCGATAAATGATGGTTTGTTTATGAAATAAATCATCTCCCTAAATGGTGTAT